>NZ_QPFC01001435.1:0-1399 GCF_003427465.1 Nocardiopsis sp. TNDT3
TGGAGTGCCCCGACAGCCGTTCCGCGATCGCGGGCCCGGGCGGCGGGGCCGGGGAGTGGACGGGCTAGATCTTGGCGACCTGGTTGAACGACAGCTCGACCGGGGTCTCGCGGCCGAAGATCGACACCAGCACCTTGAGCTTCTGGGTGTCGGGGTTGATCTCGCTGACCGTCGCGGGCAGGGTCGCGAACGGACCCTCCATGACGGTGACGGACTCGCCGACCTCGTAGGCCACGTCCATGCGGGCCTCTCCGACGCCGCCCGCGGTCCGGGCCTGCTGCGCCTGCTCCGGCTCCACCTCCGGCTCGGGGGCGAGGAGCTTGGCAACCTCGGTCAGGCTCAGCGGCGCGGGCTTGTTGGACAGGCCCACGAAGCCGGTGACGCCCGGGGTGTTGCGGATGGCCGACCAGGACTCGTCGGTCAGGTCCATGCGGACGAGCACGTAGCCGGGCAGGACCTTCTCGGTGACCTGCTGGCGCTTGCCGCTCTTGACCTCGGTGACCTCGTGCTCGGGCACCTCGACCTGGAAGATGTACTCCTCCATGTTGAGGGACTGGGTGCGGCTCTCGACGTTGGCCTTGACCCGCTTCTCGTAACCGGCGTAGGTGTGCACGACGTACCAGTCGCCGGGCAGCAGGACGAGCTCGTTCTTGAACTCCTCGACGGGGTCCAGGCGGGGGGCCTCCTCCTCGGCGGCCTCGCCCTGCTCCTCGTCCTCCTCCACGACGCCCTCGTGGTCGTCGGCGGCCTCGGACGGGTCGGCGTCACCGGTCAGCTCCGGGCTGTCGGTGTCGGCCGCGTCGGTCGCGTCCTCCGGCAGCTCGCCCGCCAGGCCGGTCTCTTCCGCCGACGACTGAACCGGCTCCTCTTCGGGGAAGTCGTCAGAGGTCAGTGGGGACTCGGACACGGCTGCTCTTTCTCTCGTCGGATTCGCTCTCGGGGCGACGCACACGAGGCAGCGCTGTACGTCGAACCCGGTTCTGCCAGCTTACGGTCTCTCCGGGCGGACCGGGACCAACGCGCGGACGAGGAGGCCGCGTCCCGGCTCCTGCCGGAGGACGCGGCGCGGAAGTGGTGGTCAGACGCCCTGGGGAGTGCCGAACGTGCCGTACAGCCAGGTGACCGCCTCGCCGAAGCCCCAGTCCACGAGGGAGACGTATCCCAGGACGACCAGCACGAAGACGAGGACCACGATGGTGTAGGTCACCAGCTCGCGGCGGGTGGGCCAGCGGACCTTGCGCAGCTCTCCGGCGACCTGCTTGGTGAACGTCACCGGACCGGTACGACGCTTGGGCTCCTTGTCGGGCTTGGCGTCGGCGTCAGTCTGAGTCACCTGGGGTCCTTAGGGTCGCGGGCTGCTACTTGTTCCCCGTAGTTTCGGTGCCCGTGCCGTGGGGGG
>NZ_QPFC01001436.1:0-1198 GCF_003427465.1 Nocardiopsis sp. TNDT3
GCGGGCGGCCTCGGCGGCGGACAGGGACGCGGCCAGCGCGGCGAGGCGTTCGGTGGCAGGGTCGGCCAGGGGCTGGACGAGTGCGCTGAGGCGGTCGCCGTCCAGGTAGCCGGTGTGCAGCCCCTCGGGGCGGGTCTCGGCCCCGGCGAAGGCGGGGTGGCGCAGCGCCCGCACGAGCAGGTCGCGGTTGGTGCCCACCCCGTGCACGCGCGCGGCGGCCAGGGCCGCGGCCAAACGGCGCAGCGCGTCGCGGCGGTCGCGCCCGTGGGCGACGACCTTGGCGAGCAGGGGGTCGAAGTCCGCGCCGACGGTGTCGCCGGGTTCGACGCCGCTGTCCAGGCGCACCCCGAAGGCGGGCGGCGCGGCGAAGCGGGTGTCGGCGGGGACGTCGAAGGCGTGCAGGACGCCGGTGCGGGGCCGCCAGCCGTCGCGGGGGTCCTCGGCGTACAGGCGGGCCTGGACGGCGTGGCCGCGCGGCGCGGGCGGGCCGCCCCCGGGCAGGGCCTCGCCCTCGGCGACGCGGATCTGCCACTCGACCAGGTCCAGCCCGGTGACGCACTCGGTGACGGGGTGTTCGACCTGGAGCCGGGTGTTCATCTCCAGGAAGACCGGTTCGCCGAAGCCCTCCTCCCCCACGGGGACGAGGAACTCGGCCGTTCCGGCGCCGGTGTAGCCGATGGCGCGGGCCAGGCGGCGGGCGGCCTCGTGCAGGCGTTCGCGCAGGTCGTCGGGCAGGCCGGGGGCGGGCGTCTCCTCGACGACCTTCTGGTGGCGGCGCTGGAGGGAGCAGTCGCGTTCGCCCAGGGCCCACACGGTGCCGTGGGTGTCGGCCAGGACCTGCACCTCGACGTGGCGGCCGTGGGGGACGTAGGGCTCGCAGAACACCGCCGGGTCGCCGAAGGCCGAGGCCGCCTCGGCGCGGGCGGCGGCGGCCTCGGCGGGCAGGTCGGCCAGGTCGCGGACCACGCGCATGCCGCGTCCGCCGCCGCCGGAGACGGCCTTGACCAGCACGGGCAGGTGTTCGGGGCGCACCCGCTCGGGGTCCAGGGCGTCGGCGACGGGCACCCCGGCGTCCCGGGCGATGCGTTTGGCCCGGGTCTTGGCGCCCATGCTCTCGACGGCCTCGGCCGGGGGGCCGATCCAGGTCAGCCCGGCGCCGGTGACGGCGCGGGCCAGGGCGGGGTTCTCGGACAGGAAG
>NZ_QPFC01000214.1:0-3517 GCF_003427465.1 Nocardiopsis sp. TNDT3
CGCACGAGTTCTCCGGCGGCATGCGCCAGCGCGTCATGATCGCCATGGCGATGGCCAACGACCCCGACGTCATCATCTGCGACGAGCCCACCACGGCCCTGGACGTCACCATCCAGGCGCAGATCCTCGACCTGCTGCGCACCGCCCGCGAGGAGACCGGCGCGGCCATCGTGATGATCACCCACGACCTCGGCGTCGTCGCCGGTTTCGTCGACCGGGTCCTGGTCATGTACGCGGGCCGCCCGGTGGAGACCGGCCGCGTGGACGACATCTACTACCGCAGCAGGATGCCCTACACCATGGGCCTGCTCGGCGCCGTCCCCCGCATGGACCTGGAGCACCAGGGCGCCCTCGTCCCCATCAAGGGCACCCCGCCGTCGCTGTCGGACCTGCCGCCCGGATGCCCCTTCGCGCCGCGCTGCCCCCTGGCCCGGCCCGAGTGCGACGCGGCCGAGCCCGAACTCCTCACGATCGGCGCCCAGCCCTCGGGCGGGCGGATCCGTGCGGGCGGGGCCGCGGCGCGACCCGACGCGGGGGAGGCCGACGCCCAGCGGGTGGCGTGCGTCCGCTCCGGGGAGATCACCGACCGGGGGTGGACCGCCCAGGACATCTACCCGGTGCCGGAGATCCCCGACTCCCCGGCCTCCGCGGTGGACCGCGCGGACCGCGCGGAGATGCTGCGGGTGCGGGACCTGGTCAAGCACCACCCGCTCACCAAGGGCGCGGTGTTCAAACGCCGGGTCGGCTCGGTGTACGCGGTCGACGGCATCGACTTCGACATCCGCGAGGGGGAGACCCTCGCCCTGGTCGGCGAGTCCGGCTGCGGCAAGTCCTCCACCCTCATGGAGATCATGGACCTGGCCAGGCCCCAGCGCGGCTCCATCTCCGTCATGGGCCGCGACGTCGCCACCCTGGGCCGGGCCGACCGGTTCGCGCTGCGCCGGGACATGCAGATCGTCTTCCAGGACCCGATGAGCTCGCTCGACCCGCGCATGACGGTGTTCGACATCATCGCCGAGCCCCTGCGCACCCACGGCAGGAGCGTGGACGAGGTCACCCGCCGGGTGTACGAGCTGATCGACCTGGTGGGCCTCAACACCGAGCACGTCACCCGCTTCCCCGCCGAGTTCTCCGGCGGCCAGCGCCAGCGCATCGGCATCGCCCGGGCCCTGGCCCTGGAGCCCCGGCTGCTGGTGCTGGACGAGCCGGTCTCGGCCCTGGACGTGTCCATCCAGGCGGGCGTGGTCAACCTCCTCCAGGAGCTCCAGGCCCGGCTGGGCCTGTCCTACCTGTTCGTGGCGCACGACCTGTCCGTGGTCCGGCACATCGCCGACCGCGTCGCGGTCATGTACCTGGGCCGGATCGTGGAGATCGGCGACACCCGCTCGGTCTACTCCAGACCCTCCCACCCCTACACCCAGGCGCTGCTGTCCGCCATCCCGATCCCCGACCCGGAGAAGGAGCGCGCGCGCACGCACATCGTCCTGGACGGCGACCTGCCCAGCCCCGCCAACCCCCCCTCGGGATGCCGGTTCCGGACCAGGTGCCAGAAGTTCGCCCTGCTCCCCGAGGCCGACCGGGAGCAGTGCAGGACCGTCGAGCCCCAGGTCCTCGCCGTGAACGACGGTGACCAGGCGGCAGCCTGCCACTTCGCGGAGCGCTAGGAGGTCGTCCGACCCCCGACGACCGGCTCGTCACGGCCAGCGCCACACCGTGCGCTGGCCGCATCACCCCAGAGAGGAAATCCCCATGCGAATCGGGAAGGTGCGCTACCTCGCCCCGGTCGCGGCGCTGGTTCTCGTGGCCAGCGCCTGCGGCGGAGGCGACGACCGGGAAGACGCCCAGGAGCAGGTGGCTTCCCTCGCCGCCGAGGACCTGAACCCCGCGCCCCGCGAGGAGTTGCGAGAGGGCGGCAGCTTCGTGTGGGCCATCAGCGCCTACGACCAGCAGCACAACATGTGGCACACCCAGGGCAACATGGCCAACGTGCGCCGCGTGGCCGCCGCGGTGCTGCCCAACCCGACCCGGTACGACGTTGAGGGGCTCCCCTCCCCCAACGAGGACTTCGTCCTCGACTTCGGGGTCAGCGATGACGGGATCGAGGTCTTCTACGAGCTCAACCCCGACGCGGTGTGGTCCGACGGCAAGCCCATCACGTCCGAGGACTACGAGGCCCAGGTCGAGACCGTCAGCGGTTCGCGCGAGGGCGACTGGGAGCTCGGTGGCACCGACGGGTACGACCAGATCGCCGAGTTCGTCCCCGGAGACGATGAGTACTCCTTCACCCTGAGGTTCGACGCGCCCTTCGCTGAGTGGCCGTCCCTGTTCTCCCCGCTGTACCCCAAGGAGTACATGGAGGACGAGGAGCTCTTCAAGGAGGGCTACGTCAAGGACTACCCCGTCACCGCGGGGCCCTTCGGGAACGTGGAGTTCGACGACGTCACCGAACGCATCACGATCACGAGGAACGAGGACTGGTGGGGCACCGAGCCGCTGCTGGACGAGATCGTCTTCGACGCCATGGGCACCGATGCCATGGCTGGCGCCTTCAACAACGGTGAGATCGACGGCTTCTACCTCGGTTACGACGCGGCCGGCTACGAGTTGCTCAGAGACCGCGAGGGCGCCTACTTCACCAGGGCCGTCAACCACGCCTACCGGTTCGCCTCGCTCAACGGCGCGAGCCCGAACCTGGAGGACGTTCGCGTCCGTCACGCGATCTCGCTGGGCCTGGACACCGACGCCCTCGCCGAGATCGCCCTGGGCGCGGTCGACTGGCCGATCACCGGTGAGACCAACCGCCTGCTCCGCTCCAGCCAGAACGGCTACCAGGACAACAGCGAGGGATACGGGGAGTACGACCCCGAGCGCGCGGGCGAGCTGCTCGACGAGGCGGGGTGGATCCTGGAGGAAGGCGCCGAGTTCCGCACGAACGCCGAGGGCGAGACGCTGTCCTTGGACTGGGTGGCCTCGGATGACATGGCCATCGCCCAGGACGAGGCTGAGATCGGCCGCGACATGCTCGCTGAGATCGGTGTCGAGGTCAAGGTCCAACAGGTGCCGAACAACGCCCTGTTCTCCGAGTACGTCATCCCCGGAAACTACGAGGTCGCCACGTACGTTCTCGCCGGTTCCCACCCCTACGCGGGTGACGCCCAGGAGAACTACGGTATGCCGGACCAGGACGGGGAGTGGGGTAACAACCTCACGCGCATCTCGACCGAGGAGATCGACCGGAAGTTCGGTGAGATGCGTTCCGAGACGGACCCGGACCGCTATGCCGAGCTCGCCAACGAGATCGACCGCCTGTTGTGGGAGGAGGTCGCGACCATTCCCTTCTTCGAGCGTCCCGGCCTCTACGTCATGAATGAGGACCTGCACAACTGGGGGGAGTTCGGTCTGGCCTCCGAATACGTCTACGAGGACATCGGCTGGGCCGCCGAGTAGCCCCGTGACGTCACCGCCCGCCGCGTGAGCGGGAGTGCCAGGGCGCCGGTCCCCCTGCGGGACCGGCGCC
>NZ_QPFC01001437.1:0-1442 GCF_003427465.1 Nocardiopsis sp. TNDT3
CGCCCGGGGGAGGGCGGGGGAGTCAGTCCCCGTCGGGCGCCTCGGCCATGGCCCGGGCCACCTCGTGCAGCAGCTCCGGGATCCGGGGCGCGTTGCGGGCGACGCGGTCCCAGGCGCGGGCGGTCTGGTCCAGGCGCTCCCGCGTGGTCGGCTCCCCGCCCCCCTGACGGGCCGTGCGCCGGTCCTCCCTGCGGAAGGAGGCGGTGACCGCCCAGAAGGCCGCCGCCACCACCGGGCGGAACACGCCCCGGCCGCGCACGTCGAGCACGGCCTCCACCGCCCAGCGGCCGTCGGCGGAGACCGAAGGGGACAGCCAGGCGCTGATCCGGGCCAGGGAGTGCGTGGCCCGCACCCGCACGGGAGGGGTGTCCCGGCCCCGCGCGACGGCCTCGTACCAGGCGCCCGTGTCCACCTCCAGGGTGCCCTCGGCCGACCGCAGCCAGGCGCCGCGCCCGGGCAGCCGCACCCGCGCGCTCCAGGTGAGCAGGCCTGCGGGGGCGTCGTGGGTGACGGTCCCCCACGTCACGGGGTCCTCCTGCGTGCCGACGGTGTCGGGCATGGCGAACTCGGCCGAGGTGGTGCCCGCCTCGTCCCAGGAGGTGAGGGTCACGCCCGTGCCGCTCCAGCCCTTCTCCTCGTCGTCTGCGGGATCGACGGGAACGCCCTCGGGGGACAGCTCGGCGATGAGGTAGTGGCTGCGGGGTTCGAGGTGGCGCCCCCGCTGCAACTGGAGGGAGAGCTCGCTGGCCGCCACGGCCAGTTCGTCGGCCTCGGCCGGTGTGCCGGCGCCGCCCCCGCGCAGTTCCTCGGCGGCGCGGCGCTGCTCCTCCCGCAACCGTTCGGCCTCCTCGCCGTCGAGCAGGCCGAGTTCGTCGGCCCGCCGGTCCAGACGGGCCCGGGTCGGCGCGTCGGGGGTCAGCAGCCAGCCCCGGCCGTCGAAACGGCAGCTGCGCGCGACCTCGTGCAGGGCGGCGACGATGCGCTCGACCACCTCCCTGTCCACTGCGGTGATGTCGAAGGTGTGGCTCAGGCGCGGCACGGCGTCTCCGGGGTCGTGGTGCGGTTCACGTCTGCGCGGCGGCCAGGGAGCCGCGCCTACGCGTGCCAGCGTACGCACCCGCGGCGCCCGCCGGGGTCCACGGGAGGGGTCGGAATCCGCGGAGCCGCCGCGTTCGCGAGGCCGGGTGCGGCAGCCGCGGGACCGCCGCGCCCGCCGTGGCCGGGCACGGACGGCCCCGCCGTCGGCCGCGTCGCGGAGGGTTGTCCACAGCCGGGGTCGAACACTTGTGCGCACGGCCGCCGTCTCGGCACAATGGTGGGCATGACCAGGTACGTCGCGCTGCTGCGCGGAATCAACCTCGGCGCGCACCGCCGCGTCGCCATGGCCGACCTGCGCTCCCTGCTCGCCGGACTCGGCTACGGCGACGTGGCCACCCACCTCC
>NZ_QPFC01001438.1:0-1160 GCF_003427465.1 Nocardiopsis sp. TNDT3
CGAACCCGGGACGCACCCGCGCGTTCTCGGGCTTCTTGGGGTTGGGCTGCGGGCTCAGGTCCACTCTGTCGCCGTCGCGCGTCGCCTGATCCAGCACCAGCCCCTCCTGCTGGGCGTCGCGGGAGTGCACGTAGCCCGCGAGCAGGTTCTGGACGGGGGCGGTCCACCCGTGGAACAGGGTCTTCCAGTTCAGGGGCGGGCCGATGGTCCAGTTCTTCGTGAACTCGATCGCCTGGGTGAGGCGGCCGGAGGCGCGGAAGGCGTACACCCTGGTGTTGTCCGGGATGAACAGCACCGACGACGTGAACGAGGTCGACTGGGTGTGCGAGGTGCCGCGGGAGAAGAACGTGCGGGAGAGGGAGGTCCCGAACACCGGGATCGGTCTGACGGCCTCGTTGGGCAGGGAGTCGTCGGAGGGGTGCGGGTTCGGGTTGCGGGTCCCGCTCCCCCCGAACCTGAGGCCGAGGCCGCCGGTCAGGGAGGAGGTGGTGGACAGGGTCACCTCGCTGCCGCCGTTCCACCGCATCTGGGCGCCGACGGGCCGGAAGTCGGTGACGGTGTCGATGTCGACCCTGGTGGCGACGGTGGCGCGGACGTCGTGCGGTGACCAGAGGCCGCCGCTCATCTCCTGGCGGATGCGGGAGCCCGACGGCGTGGTCACGCTCCTGCTCGCGGCCAGTTCCTCCGCCGACAGGTGGTTCTCGAACTGCCGGCCGCCCCCGGAGGAGTCGGAGAGGAACGACTCCAGCTTGCGCCGGTATCCGTCGTGGAGGCCGCTGCGCGTGTCGGAGAAGGTCCGGTAGGTCTCCTCCAGCAGCCCGCGCATGCCCCGGCTCCCGGCGTCGAAGTGGGTGTTCACGCGCTCGAAGGTGCCGCCGATGCGGCGGATCGCCTGGGCGCGGGCCTGGTCCAGGGTCAGTGGGCCCTGCTGGGGACGGTTGGACGGGACGTCGTCCCCGTCCCGGTCGCCTCCCGTCCGGGTGTCCTCCGGCGTCGTCCCGGTGCTGGTGTTCGTGGTGTTGCCGGGGGAAGCCGGTGTGGTCAGGGCGGCGGACCGGTCGGTGCCGGTGGTGTTCGCGGTGCCGCCGGGAGGAGGCGGTGAGGTGAGGGCGGCGGGCTGGTCGGTGCCCGTGACCGTGGTGGTGCCCGCGGGAGGCGCG
>NZ_QPFC01001439.1:0-1228 GCF_003427465.1 Nocardiopsis sp. TNDT3
GACTTGTGCCATTCCTTCACTACCTGCTCCTCAAAGCGACGCGATGAAGTCGATGCTTTCAGCGGGTGAGAGCGCCAGACTACGAAGCGCCCCGAACCGCTGTTGGCAGTCTGCCACGACCTCGGCGTCCGTGATGATCTGGCCCTTGCCCGGAACTTCTGCGTACACCAGGTACTCCGCGAACGACATCCGCATCACCATGAACGCCCCATCCATGGCACCATGCGCACCGCGATGGTACGGAGCCACCTGCACCTCGATGTGAGGCTGCCTAGCCCTGCGGAGAAGGACTTCCCTCTGTGCTTGCATGAGACTCGGGGAACCGACCGTGCGGCGCAGTGCCCCTTCCTCGATGACAAACATGGCGAGGGGAGGCTTCGGCCTGTCAAGAATCGCCTGCCGCTCCATCCTCGACTGCAGGAGTTGCTCGCTTTCCTCAGCTCCCAGCGGAGGGAACGCTGCACTCACTACCTGGCGTGCGTAGTCCTCAGTCTGAAGCAGCCCGGGCACAGCCTGAGGTTGGAATTCCTGGATGACCTGGGCTTTCTCCTCGATGACCACAAACTCCTGGAGCCACCAGGGCTGCGCACGCCTCGCCCCTGGCCACAGACCGAGCAGTGAACCGTGGCCTTCCAGGGCAGCATCTGCAAGCTTCGCGAACTCCTTGGACGGCCTCCGTTCCCCGCGTTCGATAGCCCCCACCTGCTGCTTGGAGGTTCGAGTGAGAACACCTAGTTTCTTTTGGGACAAATCAGCCAATTCTCTCATTTGTCGCAGCGTTGCGCCGAACTGATTCATTGCGGCCTGCTGAGAAGCAGTGATCTTGGGAGGCATAGCCACAGGTAACCACAACCGACCACGGACGCCCACGGGGGGAATGAGCAAGGATGCAATTTGGACCCGGGCCTAGAGAACTTCTTCGCTGGTCAGGCAGGGTGTCTCCACGAAAGTAAACCTGTGGCTTTCAAAGGACGAGACCAACGCACCTGGCCCCCAGGTGAGGATCGCTGGGGCCTCGGGAACCTACCGACTCCTTCCTTCACTGGGCGGCCACGCGCGAAACCGACTCGCGAAGACAAGACCTAGACACAAAAAGCCCCGAAGGTCGCCACTAACGACCTCCGGGGCAAATGCCCCACCTGTCCACAAAGAGCAAAGGTGAGACCGATGAAGTCTACCGCTCCACCCCTTCCACTTCCACGCCGACTGTGCGGAACCGCCACCAAAT
>NZ_QPFC01000215.1:0-9557 GCF_003427465.1 Nocardiopsis sp. TNDT3
CCACGGCCGCCCGCGTCGTGCGCCCCCACCCGCGCAGGAGGACCGGCCGGTCCGGCGGCGGGTTCACAGGTGGATCCCCGCCGCGACCAGGACCGCGAGTCCGCAGAGGATGAGCTGGAGGGGCCGGTCGCGCAGGGCGATCTCCTCGGGTTCCTCCCCCACCCCCCGGTCCACGAGCAGGTTGTAGCGCAGGACGAACATGATGAACGGCACGATACTCAGCGCGTGGAAGACCGTCCTGGGGCCGTCGCCCGGTTCCAGCGCCCACAGGCAGTAGGTGACGATCATGGCGCCCGAGGCCATGGTGCGGGTCTGGGAGAGGTAGGCGGTGCTGTAGCCGCGCAGGGCGGGCCGGACCGCGGCCGCCGCGGCGACCGCTCCCGCGGGGGCGTCGCCGTTCCCGGCGATCGCGGCACCGGACGCGCGCAGTTCGGCCTCGCGCTTGCCGACCACCACCAGGAGCGCGGCCAGCGACACCACGATCACGAACCACGAGGTCAGCGGCACGCCGACGGCCACCCCGCCCGCCACCGCGCGCAGCACGTGGCAGGCGGCGACCGCGACCAGGTCGCACACCACCAGGTCCCGCAGGTAGCGGGTGTAGACGAGCGTGAGCAGCACGTACCCGGCGACCAGCGCGGACAGCACGGGGTCGCCCAGCGCCAGGGAGGCCAGCGGCGCGGCGGCGCTGAGCGCGGTCCCGGCCGCGACGGCCACGGGGACGGGGAGCGCGCCGGAGGCCACCGGGCGGTGGCGCTTGCGCGGGTGCGCGCGGTCGCGTCGGGCGTCGTGGACGTCGTTGAGCAGGTAGGTGCCGCTGGCGGCCGCGCAGAACAGGGCGAACACCGCCGCGCTGGTCAGCAGCGCCCCGGTCTGCGTCAGGGCCCCGGCCGCGGCGGGCGCGGCCAGGACGAGGAGGTTCTTGAGCCACTGCCGGGGGCGGCACGCGCGGACGAGCGCGCCGACCGTCCCCCCGTCGCCGCGCGGAGCCCCGGCCGCCGCCGGCCCCGTGGCCCGCGTCCTCTCCGTCACCGCGGCCGGGGGGCGCGGTGACGTACGCCGACGCGCCCGGTCGGGCGCGCCGGCGAGGGACGGGCGCGGGGGTCAGTGGTGGTGGTCACGACGGCGGCCCGTGACGAACAGGACGACCGCGACGCCGATGAATCCGACACCGACGACGAGGCAGACGACGGGCAGGGTGGTCTGGAGGAGGGGCAGCACGGTGCGTCCCTGCTCGGAGTTGGCGACCGCGTTCTGGACGGACTCGTCGTTGGAGACGAGTTCGGCGTCGAAGAGCGTCAGGACCTCCTCGCCGTCCACGACGACGACGCGGTTCTGGTCCTCGCCGATCTTGAGGGGGGAGCCGGTGACGGGCTCGATCCAGTAGGTGCGGGTGATGGAGAAGACCTCGTCGCCGGTGACGTCGCCCTCGCCCTCCATCCCGGCCACCGAGCGGGGCAGGGTGCGCTCGCCGATGACCTCGTCCTCGACCTCCTGGACGAACCTGTAGGCCTCGACGCCCCCGACCTCCTCGATCCCCTGGAACTCCATGGGGACGACCTCCCGCGCGGTGGTCTCGTAGAAGTCGTAGTCGCGCTGCTCGGTGAAGAAGGGGAACTTCCAGGCCTGGCCGCTCTGGGCGACGGACTCGTCGTTGACCATGGAGTCGCAGCAGTCGACCGCCTCCCCGGTGACGCGGTCGTGCCCGGCGCGGCGGCTGCTGGAGGTGATGCCGAAGTCGGTCTCGGCGTCCCTGACCCAGGTGAACTGGTCCCACACCACCGTCTCGTCGGTGCTGGAGGCCACGTCGGCCCGGATGGTCGAACGCGCCTCCAGGGCGGCGTCCTCGACGAGCTCGACGTCCTCGATGTTGAAGTAGGTGGCCCCGTCCGCCTCGAGGACCGTTTCGCTGTAGTAGTCCAGAGGGGTCTTCATCAGGGAACTCGACAGCCACGTGCGCATCATGGGGGCAAAGGCGAGGAAGAAGACCCCAAACGCGACGAGAACGACCGCAACAGTACGGCGCATGTGCCCTCCTGGGCGTATGAGAGTCCAGATCTGGAACTGGGTCTAGTGGAACTAGGTTCAGTTCCGGGTAGAGTACTGCCCAGTAGCGAACGACGTCACCAGGGCGTGTCGAAATTTTTATAACGCGTTCTAGTGTTACTCGTTCCTCCCTCCACCCAGTCCGGGAAGGCCCATGGCGCCCACCTCCTCCTCCGCGCCCGGGGACCCCGCCGCCGGTGCCCACTTCGCCAGCGCGCGCACCCCCGACCCCTCGCTGGTGCTGCCGCAGGTCGACGGCCGCCACGAGTCCCTCGACGGCGTCCGCGCCGTGGCCGCCCTGATGGTCCTGGTGTTCCACGTGGCCACCGAGACCGGCGACTCCCTGGCGCCGGGGGTGCTGGGCGGCCTGCTGTCCGCCTTCGACGTGGCCGTGCCGCTGTTCTTCGCGCTCTCGGGCGTGCTGCTGTACCGCCCCTGGGCCCGCGCGGCCCTGGACGGGACGCGCGGGCCGCGCGCCCGCCCCTACCTGTGGCGCCGCGCCGTGCGCGTCCTGCCCGCCTACTGGCTGGTGGCCGTGACGGCACTGCTCGTCTACTCCCGCGACGAACTCGGCTCGCTCCGGTACTGGTGGGAGGTCCTGACCCTCACCTTCCCCTTCAACACCGACCCGCCGTGGGTGGGCACCGGCCCCTACGGCCTCGGCCAGATGTGGAGCCTGTCGGTGGAGGTCAGCTTCTACCTGCTGCTCCCGCTGTTCGGTCTGGTCCTGGCGCTGTGGGCGCGCGGCGGCCGGAGCGTGGACGCCCGGGGCCGGCGGCTGCTCGCGGGCCTGGGGGTCATGGCGCTGCTGGGCCTGGCCGCGCTGGTCCCGCAGTTCTATCCCGAGCCCCGCGAGTACATGCACGCCTGGCTGCCCCGTGCTGCGGGCCTGTTCGCCGTCGGCATGGCGCTGGCCGTGCTCTCGGAGTGGGCCTGGCGCGAACCCGGCGCCGACGGCCCGGTGCGCCGCCTGTGCCGGACCCTGGGCTCCTCTCCCGGGGTGTGCTGGCTGGTCGCGGGCGGGTTCTTCGCCCTGAAGGCCACCGAGGCCTCCGGCGGCCGCTTCATCGGCTCCGGCGACATCTGGACCTCGGCCGTGGACTCGCTGGCCGGGATCGGGTTCGCGTTCTTCCTGATCGCCCCGTGCGCGCTGGCGCCGCGCCCGGCGGGGCCCGCCCTCCCGCTGCGGGAGGCGCGGGCCTGGCGCGGGGGCCGGTGGCTGGACTCGCTGCTGCGGCACCGGGTGTGCCAGTTCCTGGGGCGGATCTCCTACGGCGTGTTCCTGTGGCAGTTCATGGTGCTCTACCTGTGGCGCGACTTCACCGGCCAGGAGATCTTCACCGGGTCGTTCTGGCTGGACGCGGTGCCGGTGACGATCGGGACCGTGCTGCTGGCCGCCGCGAGCCACCGGTGGGTGGAGGAGCCCAGCCGCCGGTGGCCCCAGCGCCTCTCCCGCGGACGGTCCTCCGCCTAGCTCCCGGCCCGGTCGTCCTCCTCGGGCGCCCACGGGTTGCCCTCCACCGTCGGCGCCATACCGCCCACCGACACCCAGTTCAGGCACAGCCCGCCCCGGTCCTCGGGGTCCTCGGGCACGAACACCGACAGCTGCTCGCCGGGGGCGCCCGCGGGCACGTACCAGGTGCCGTTCTCCTCCGCGGCGGGCAGTTCGACCTCGATCCAGTCGTCGCCCAGGGCCACCACCACGCCGACGTCCTCCTCGGCCGTGTAGCCGAGCGTGACGACCTGGGCGACGCCGCCGTGCGCCTGCACCGGCCAGGACACCAGCCCCTCCCAGGGCTCCAGGCACTCGTCCGCGGGCCCGGGGGCGAACATGTCGCTGTCGTCGGAGGGCCGCGCCGGGACCAGGAACCCGGCGTCGTTGAACACGTACGCGGTGGCGGCCTCCTCGGGCGCGGCCATCCGCTCGGCCACGTCGTCCGACGCCAGCGGCGGCAGCACCCACGAGCTCAGGCGGCGCTGGCCGTTCCACTCCAGGACCACGTCCTCGGGGACCGGGCGCGCGTACAGGCCGCCCTCCTCCGGGACGTCCGCCAGCGCCGTGCGCACCGTGTCCAGGTACCACTGGAGGCGGTCGCCGCTCAGTGTCTGCGCGTAGGCGTGGGTGGAGTAGCCCGCCGCCACCGCGTACACCGCCGTCGCCAGCGCGGCCGCGACCCGGGCGGCGCGCCGGGGCCGCACGCGGTAGGGCTCCCCGCCCACCGGGGCCGACGAGGCGCCGCCGACCAGGGCGCGCGCCCGCTCCTCCCTGGTGGGCAGGTAGGCCAGGGCCAGGCACAGGGCGAACACCAGCGCCGCGTCCGCCACGTACCGGGGGTCGGCGGCGGCCACGTCCTGGAACCGGCCGCGCGCGATGATCGTCGGAATGACGTCCACGACCACCAGGTAGGCCAGCAGCAGCGCCCAGGCCCGCCACGCCCCGCGCCGCATCCGCAGGCTGACCAGCACGATCACGGCGAAGACCGCCCAGGCGGCCAGCACGGTCACGCCCGGCACGTCGACCAGGCCGCCGGTCGGGGTGACCGGGCCCCACTCCAGGGGTCCGCCCAGGGCGCCGACCGGGAACACCTCGGTGAGCAGTCCGCGCAGCATCGTCAGGGCGGGCTCGCTCTGGGGCACGCCCGCGCCCTCCCCGCCCCCGGCCGCGCGCATCCGCACCAGGTAGAACACCGCGTAGGCGGCCAGCAGCGCGCCCATCGCCGTCCAGAACGGGCGGTGCAGGGCCCACGCCCGCCGGGCCCCGGCGACGAGTCCGCCGGGGTAGAGGTGGGCGACGGCCACGGCGAACAGCACCGGTGGCAGGAACATCGCCTTGACCGTGAACAGCATGCCGAACACGACGGCGCCGCCCGCCCGCCAGGCCAGGCGGTGGTCGTCCGTGCGCAGGTAGCGCACGGTCCACAGCACGGCGAGCACCAGGGCCAGCTGGAGGGGTACCGCGTTGAGCGCCGCCGACCACCAGCCCAGCACGGGCACGGTCAGCGGTGCCAGCGCGTACACGGTCAGCGGGACGAGCAGCGCCCAGCGGCGGCCGAACAGCTCCCACACCAGGCGCAGGAACCCCACCAGCGCGGCGGCCTGGAGGGCGAGCATGGTGCCCGCGCTGACCCACCACTCGTAGGGCCACAGGGCGGTCTGGAGGTAGACGAGGAACAGCGCCCCGGGCATCAGGTGGCCCTTGTGCAGGGTGAGCAGGTAGTCCGGCCCCAGGTCGCTGGCGTGGGCGTTGGCGAAGAAGAGGTAGTCGTCCTCCACGAAGTAGGACTCGCCCAGGACGTAGGCCCGCAGCCCCACGGCCCCCAGCACCACCACCAACCCCACGAGGGCCAGCCGGTCGCGGGCCAGGCGGCGGGCGGCAGCCCACGCGGCGCGGACCGTTCCGCCGGGGCCGGGGCCCTTCCCGGGGGGTTCCTCAGAGGGGCGGCGTACCCTGGGTGCCCCGACCGGGCCGGGCCGCGCGGCCTCGGCGCCCGGACCGTCGTGCCCGCGCGCGGTGGGGGGAACAGGCGGCATCGGCATCTCTCCCGCCGTAGTTGGCCGATCCGGAGAAGGGGTGCCAGAATACAACACGTTCCACTTTTTCCCTGGACCCTTGTCGCAGGCCTTCCCGGCCTGGATGCCCGGAACAGGAACACGATCCAGGTGCTGTGTTCCGGCGGGTCGCGAGCACCGTGGAGGTGATGCGGGTGGGACTCGAACAGGTCCGCCGCGACTGGACGCGGCTGGGTTCCACCGAACCCCTGTGGGCGGTGTGCGTGGACCCCGCCAAGAGGGGCGGCGGCTGGGACGACGACGAGTTCCTCGCCTCCGGACGGGCCGACATCGACCCGTCCGTCGCCCGCCTGGAGGAGCTGGGCATCCGCCCCGAGGGGGGCCGGGTGCTGGACTTCGGGTGCGGCGCGGGACGGCTGTCCAACGCCCTGGCCGCGCACTTCCCCGAGGTCGTGGGGGTGGACATCTCCGCGCCGATGCTGGAGGAGGCCCGCCGCCTGGACCGCTCCGGGGGGCGGATCGAGTTCGTGCTGAACGAGCGCCCGGACCTGTCGGTGTTCGGGGACGCCTCCTTCGACCTGGTCTACACCGACCTGGTCCTCCAGCACCTGCCTCCCGTCCTGGCCGAGGGCTACGTGCGCGAGTTCGCGCGGGTGCTGCGCCCCGGCGGGGCCATGGTGCTGGGCGTGCCCGAGTCCGAGCGGCGCACCTTCAAGGGGCTGGTGTTCCGGTACGCGCCGTGGCCGCTGGTGGCCCTCGCCCAGCGGGTGCTGCTGCGCTACCCGGCGCCGATGCGGATGCACACCCTGCGCACCGAGCGGATCGCCGAGCTGGTCCCGGGCGGCCGGATCGCCGCCTCCGACGAGTACTGGGGCGGCGACCACTGGCGCCACCTGCGCCACTTCGTGGTGTCGGAGGCGGGCACGTGACCGCGAACGCCGCCGAGGAGGGCACCGTCCCCTTCCGCGCCACCCTGGGCCGGTCGGTGCGGCTGTTCACCGCCTTCCGCGTGGAGCAGACCGACCCGGCGTTCTTCTACGGCACGCTCGCCCGCGACACCGTCGCCCAGCTGCGCTCCTACACGCCCCTGGACGGCAGGCTCGTGGTGGACGTGGGCGGCGGCCCGGGCTACTTCGCCGACGAGCTGAGGGCGGCCGGGGCCCGCTGCCTGTGCGTGGACGCCGACGCCCACGAGATGACGCTGCACGGGCGCGACGCCGACGCGTACGGCGTCCAGGGCAGCGCCCTGGACCTGCCGCTGCGCAGCGGTTCGGTGGACGTGTGCTTCTCCTCCAACGTGCTGGAGCACGTGCCGGACCGGACGCGGATGGCCGACGAGATGGTGCGGGTGACCCGGCCGGGAGGGCTGGTGTACCTGTCGTACACGCTGTGGCTGTCCCCGTGGGGCGGGCACGAGACCTCGCCGTGGCACTACCTGGGCGGCGCGTACGCGGCGGAGCGGTTCGCGCGGCGCCACGGCCGCCGTCCCAAGAACGACTTCGGCCGCACCATGTACGCCGCGCACGCCGGGGAGATGCTGCGCTGGACGCGCGGGCGCACCGACGTGGACGTGGTGGACGTGCGCCCCCGCTACCTGCCCGGATGGGCCAGGCCGGTCGTACGGGTGCCGCTGCTGCGCGAGGTCGTCACCTGGAACCTGCTGCTGGTCCTGCGCAGGCGCTGACCGGCGGGCCCGGGTTCTGGCCGGTGGGGCAGATGAGGCTCCGACCCGCGACGGTCGCGTGCTCCTGGCGGGGTCGGACGGTCGGGGCCCGCCACGGGTACGGGGTCGCGGCGAAGGAAACCGGAGGTCCGGGCCCGCTCACTCCGGGCCGAACGGCATCCTGCGGCGCGTGTGCTGGAGGCTGACCCAGTGGTCGGCGGTGAACTCCTCCATCGCCCACTCGCCCCCGAACCGGCCGATCCCGGAGTGGTTCTCGCCGCCGAAGGCGGTGTTGGCCTCGTCGTTGAGCGTGGAGTCGTTGACGTGCGTCATGCCCGCCCTCAGGCGGCGGGCGAAGCGCACCCCCCGCTCGGCGTCGCGGGTGTGCACCGCGCTGGACAGCCCGTACTCGGTGTCGTTGGCGATGCGCAGCGCGTCCTCCTCCCCCTCCGCGCGGATGACCGTGGCCACCGGGCCGAACACCTCCTCGGCCGCGCTCGGCGCGCTGTTGTCGGCCAGCAGCAGGTGGGGCGGCAGGACCCTGCCCGCCGGGCCGGTCGGTTCGCCGGACAGCAGGAGCCGTGCGCCCTGCTCGACGGAGCGCTCCACCACGTCCCGCACGCCCGCGCAGTGCTCGTCGTCGATGACGGGGCCGATCCGGGTGGCGGGGTCGGAGGGGTCGCCCACCCGCAGCGCCCGGGCGCGCACGAGCATCCGCTCGACCAGCTCGTCGTGGACGGCGGCGGTGGCCACGACCCGGTTCGTGGCCATGCAGATCTGGCCCTGGTGGTAGTAGGAGCCGAACACGGCGGCGTCCGCGGCCAGGTCGAGGTCGGCGTCCTCCAGCACCACCAGCGGCCCGTTGCCGCCGAGTTCGAGCGCGCGCCTGGTGAGCGGGGCCTGCCGGGCGATGTGGCGGCCGACCTCGGTGGAACCGGTGAACGAGATCATCCGGCAGAGCTCGTGGGTGGCCAGGGCGTCGCCGATCTCACCGCCCCTGCCGACGACCACGTTGACCACCCCGGGCGGCAGTCCGGCCTCCTCGTAGATCCGGGCGAGCAGCAGCCCGCCCGTGACCGGGGTGTTCTCGGCGGGTTTGAGGACCACGGTGTTGCCGAGGGCGACGGCGGGCGCGAGGGAGCGGTGGGAGAGCTGGAACGGGAAGTTCCACGGGCTGATCACCGTGACCACGCCGAGGGGTTCGCGGTAGACGCGGTTCTCCTTGCCCGGGGTGATGCCGGGCAGGATCCGGCCCATGACCCGCGTGGGGTAGGAGGTCACCTCGACCATGCCGCTGCGCACCAGCCCCCACTCGAACTCGGCGCGCTCGCGGATCGCCCCGGCCTCGTGGACCAGCCAGTCGACGATCTCCTCGCGGCGCGCGTCCAGGACGCGCAGGGCGCGGACGAAGACCTCGGCGCGCTCGGCGGCGGGGGTCGCGGCCCAGCCCGGCCACGCCCGCTGCGCCTCGCGGTAGGCCAGGTCCACGTCGCCCTCGTCGGCCAGGCGGAACTCGGTCAGGACCGTGTCGTCGTAGGGGTCCACGTCCTGGACGACGCTCCCGGACGACCCGTGCCGCCACTGGTCCCCGATCGGCATCCGGTCCAGTCCCGTGTAGGCGTCCGGCCTGCGGTCCGCGTGCATCGGCCCTCCCCTGCTTCGGCGTCACTGGTGCCACGGTCACCCCTGCCCGGGGCGCGGGCAACGGGACTTGCCGCCTCTTGGCCAACTGTTCAGCGACTCCGAGACCGCCCTTGTCGCCCGGTGTCCTCAGCGGGCGGGGTGAGCAGGAGTTCGCTGACGACGCGGCCGTCGGCCTCGGTGACCGTGGCCGTCCAGCCGCCCAGGTCCACGCTCTCCCCGGGCTCGTCGGGGATGTGGCCGAGCAGGACCAGGACCATCCCGGCGACGGTCACGTAACTGCCCCGGGGCCGGTCGGTGAGGACGACGCCGAGGTCCTCCAGCTCGTGGACGGGGTACACGCCGGGCAGGCGCAGGGCGCCGCCGTCCAGCCGGGCGGGGGCGCGCTCGTCGGTGTCGGTCTCGTCGTAGATCTCGCCGACGACCTCCTCCAGCAGGTCCTCCAGGCTGACGATGCCGCTGACCTCGCCGCTCTCACCGATCACGACGGCCAGCTGCTGGCGTTCGACGGTGAGCCGGTGCAGGGCGGCGGAGACCGTCAGCGAGTCGGGCAGCAGCAGCGGTTCGCGGGCCAGCTCCCGGGCCGCGCCCTCGCCCCGCAGGAGGTCGGACCAGTGCACCACGCCGACGACGTCGTCCACGTCGTCCCGGCCGACCACCGGGGCGCGCGAGTGGCCGTGCTCGGCCAGGAGCAGGG
>NZ_QPFC01001440.1:0-1186 GCF_003427465.1 Nocardiopsis sp. TNDT3
GACGTTCCCGGGGCCGACGTTCCTCCGGCGGGCGCGCCCACGGCCGGTGCCGCTCCGGCGGGCGCTTCCGGGGGCTCTGCCACCGGCCCCGGTACGGACCCCGGCGCGGACCTTCCCCGGCTCGTGGCCCGGGCCTGGACCGGCGCCGTCGCCCCCGACGACGGCCGGACCGACCTCTGGCGCTTCCACGCCCCGCCCCGGCGCTCCTGGGCGCGCCGCAACCAGCGGCCCCTGGCGCTCGGCGCGGCCGGACTCGCGCTCGCCCTGCTGGCCGGAACGGGGCTGACCGCCCTCTCCGGGGGCGGGGACGAGGGGCCCGCGGCGACCGGCGGCGGCACCTCCGCCCCGGACACCGCCGACGGCGACGGCGCGGGACAGGGCGGCGCGTGGGAGGACGTGCCCGCCGAGTACCGGGACCTGTACGCCACCGGGACCGCGGCCGTGGAGTCCGTCCCCGGCGACAGCGCCCAACTGGTCCGCACGCTCGAACCCGCGGAGGGGGAGGGCGAGGCACTGGACCAGCTGCGGTTGACCCTCACCCGCGGCGAGCGCTTCACCAACTCGATCACCGTCACGGCCACCGCCGAGTACCTCCCCGACTTCGGCGGCCTGAGCATCCACAACGACGACTTCGCCTGGGTGAGCCAGATCACCCCCGAGCAGGACCACCTCGACTTCTCCCGGCCCGGCAGCCGGGGCGTGCTCGCCGAACTCGACCCGGACAACCCCGTGGCCGAGTTCACCGTGACGATCGTCGGCGCCGTCACCTTCGGCGTCTTCTACTACCTGCCCGCCGAGGCCCTGGACGAGGAGCAGCGGATCGCCCCCGGCTACCCCGGCGGCTTCTGCCACGTGGCACCGAACCCGGGCGACGAGCAGTCCTACCCCGGCTTCACCGACTCGCCGGGGCTCGCCCCGCACGACGCCGCCCTGGTGGACGGCGTCCCCGTCAACAGCTGCGCGTACCAGGAGTCCGACCCGTTCTCCTGAGCCGCGCCCACCGCCTTCGACCCCCAACCCCCAGGAAGGGCCCACGTTGACCACAGCGACCACTCCCGCCTTCGACCGGAAACGGCTTCCCCCCGGCGTGGAACCGCCCACCGGGTCCGACCCCGAGCGCATCGGCGGCTACAGCGTGGTCGGCCGCGTCGGGGCGGGCGGTATGGGGGCCGTCTACGCGGGCCTG
>NZ_QPFC01001441.1:0-1109 GCF_003427465.1 Nocardiopsis sp. TNDT3
GTCCTGGGGACGGCCGGGCCCTCGGCGCCGAACACCGCCCGGGCGCGGCTATCCGCGGATGTTCTCGGGGCTCCTGGTCAGCGCCGGGTCGCGCTGGACGCTGTCGCCCAGGACCTCGTCGATCCGCGCCATCAGCTCGGCGTCCAGCCTGACCCCCGCGGCCTTGACGTTGCCCTCCACCTGCTCGGGGCGGGAGGCGCCGATGATCGCGGCCGACACGTTCGGGTTCTGGAGCACCCAGGCCACGGCCAGCTGCGCCAGCGTCAGACCCGCCTCGGCGGCCAGCGGCTCCAGCCGCTGCACGCGCTCCAGCATGACCTGGTCCTTCATCTGGTCGCTCAGGAAGCGGCCGCCGCCGGGGTCGGCGGCGCGCGAACCGGCGGGCAGCTCCTGTCCGGGCTTGTACTTGCCGCTCAGGACGCCGCCCTCGATCGGCGACCACACGATCTGGCCGACGCCCTCGCGCTCGGAGAGCGGAACGACCTCGGTCTCGATGACCCGCCACAGCATGTTGTACTTCGGTTGGTTGGAGACGATGCGGTCGAAGCCCATCTCGTCGGCGATCTTGAGCGCCTGCTCGATCTCCTCGGCGCGCCACTCGGAGACGCCGACGTAGAGGACCTTGCCCTGGCGGACCAGGTCCTCGAAGGCCCGCACGGTCTCCTCCAGCGGGGTGGAGTAGTCGAACCGGTGGGCCTGGTACAGGTCCAGGTAGTCGGTCCCCAGGCGGCGCAGGGAGTCCTCCACGCTGCGGACGATGTGCTTGCGGGACAGACCCCGGTCGTTCTTGCCCTCACCCGTGGGCCAGAAGACCTTGGAGAAGATCTCCAGCCCGTCCCGGCGCTCGCCCTTCAGCGCGCGGCCGAGCACCTCCTCCGCCCTGCCCCCGGCGTAGCCGTCGGCGGTGTCGAACGTGGTGATACCCGCGTCCAGCGCCGCGCGGACACAGGCCCTGGCCGTGTCCTCCTCCACCTGGGATCCGTGCGTGATCCAGTTCCCGTAGGCGATCTCGCTGACCATGAGACCGCTGTTGCCCAGATGCCGAAATTCCATGTCGAGCACTCTAGTAGGGGATTGTGCCCGTTCGCGAGGTTCTACGCCGTGCGGGT
>NZ_QPFC01000216.1:0-10469 GCF_003427465.1 Nocardiopsis sp. TNDT3
GACCCCGGACCCCGGCCTCCGACCCGCCGTACCGACGCACCGCGGGGAGACGCTCTCCGCCCGCGGCCCCCACATCAGGACCACAAGCCCGAGGAATGTGAGACAGACCATGCAGATGCCCGTGCACCACCTCCTCAACGGCGCCACCGACACCGTGACCGCAGGCACGGAGGGTCCGGCCCTGGACTACGAGCGGACCGTTGACCGCACCGTCGTCCACCGGGAGTCGTTGGCGGAGGTCTTCGTCACCGACACCCAGCCCCTCGGAGGGGACGCCCACGCGGCCGCCGCCCAGCTCCCCCGTTCACACGCCTACTACGGCGACCACCTGCTCCGCCCCCGCCGCCACGACCCCGTGCTGCTGCTCGAAGCATGCCGACAGGTGGGGCTGGCCATCGCGCACACCCACTACGGCGTCCCCTTCGACCACAAGTTCGTGCTCACCACCCTGGGCATCACCATCACGCGCCCCGAGCTGATGACGGTGGGGACGGCTCCGTGCGCCCTCCGCATGCTCTGCTCCGTCGGGGACAAGAGGGTCAAGGAAGGACGCGTCGTCGGCTACGACGCCAGGTTCCGGCTCTTCGTCGACGGCACGGAGGTCGGCAACGCCGTCGTCGGCCTGCGGTTCAAGTCCCCGGCGAGCTACGAGGCGCTGCGCCTGCGCAACCGCTCCGGCGAGCCGGTCCCCTCCACGGAGACCTTCGTCTTCACCGTCGGCGGGGAGCTCCCCGCCCCCTACCTCGTCGGCCGGTCGAACGGCGACAACGTGGTCCTGACCGGGCTCGCGGGGGCCGGGGACACCGTGTCGGCCTCCCTGCGCGTGCTGCCCCAGCACCCGAGCCTGTTCGACCACGCCCAGGACCACCTGCCGGGCATGGTCCTGATCGAGGCCGGGCGCCAACTGGCCCTGAACACGCTCCTGGAGGTCCGGGGCACCTCGCCGGCCAAGGCCTACCCCACCGAGATCACCGCCACCTTCACCAGCTTCGGAGAACTGGAGCCCCGGACCGAGTTGCGGGCCGTCACCGCTCCGGCGGGGGCGGAGGGGCCCGAGGAGGAGGGCGTCTACTACACGCAGGGCGGAATCGTGGAGTTCCTCGCGCCCACCGGCGGCCCCGAACCCGCCCCGACCTCCGTCGAGGTGGACGTGCTCCAGAGGGGCGCGTCGATCTGCCGGATCGAGGTCGGCCTGGTCCGCCTCCCCGCGTGAAGCGGACCGTACCGACCCCTACGACAGGAGAAGCCATGACCCTCGCGAACGGAGCGCACACCCCGGGGACCCGGGGGCGCGGCATCGCGTTCTTCGACGTGGACGAGACGCTCATCGGACCGAAGAGCATGTTCTCGTTCCTGGAGTTCCACCTCGGGAACGGCTCCAGACCGCCCGGCTCCTACGAACGGGCCGTGGCCCACCTCAGGGCGGCGGCGGCCCGGGGCGTGCCCCGCCAGGACGTCAACCGCCTCTACTACCGCATCATGGCGGGCGAGTCCGTCGAGGGGCTGCGCGCCGAGGGGCGGGCGTGGTTCTCCGAGGCCGCGCGCGTGCCGGGCTTCTGGCACACGCCGGTGCTGGAGCGCCTGCGCCGCCACCGGGCCGAGGGCGACCTGGTCGTCCTGCTCTCGGGCTCCTTCTTCGCCTGCCTGGACCCGATCGCGGAGGAGGCCGGAGCCCACTGGGCACTGGGCACACGGCCGGTCGTCCGCGGCGGGCACCTGACCGGTGAGGTCCTCGTCCCCATGATCGGCGCGACGAAGGAGACCGCCGCCAGGGCCGCCGCGGCGGTGAGAGGCGTACCCCTGTCCTCGTGCACCGCCTACGGAGACCACTCCAGCGACCTCGCCCTGCTGTCGGCCGTGGGAGTCCCGGTCGCCGTCGGCGAGGACGCGACGCTCACCGCGCACGCCGAGGCCAACGGATGGGAACGCGTCCGCTCCGGCCGCCCGGGCCCCGGCGCGGCGGAGGGAGCCCCGCGCCTCCCGTCGGTGAACGCGTGACGCCGGGTCGGGAGCGCCTCCGCGCGGTGCGGCGGCGCTCCCGGGCCCTCCCCTCCCCGCAGCCCAGCAAGAAGGAGACAGCACGATGACCATCGCCATCCTCGGTACGGGCTCGTACCTGCCGGACGAAGTGGTCGGCAACGAGCCGATCGCCCGCACCGCCGGTGTCACAGACGAGTGGATCCGCCGCAAGACGGGGATCCGCGAGCGCCGACGCGCCGCCCCCGACCAGGCCACCTCCGACCTCGCCGCGGCGGCCGGCCGACGGGCCCTGGCACAGGCGGGCGTGTCCGCGGACCGCCTGGCCTACGTCATCGTCGCCACGTCCACCCCGGACCACCCCCAGCCCGCGACGGCCAGCATCACCCAGCACCTGCTCGGCGCGCGGTCCGCGGCGGCGTTCGACGTCAACGCCGTGTGCAGCGGCTTCGTCTACGCCCTCTCCGTGGCCGAGCACCTGCTGCGGCCGCACGGGGAGGCCTACGCGCTGGTCATCGGCGCGGACATCTACTCCCGGATCCTCGACTACGGCGACCGCAGGACGGCGGTCCTGTTCGGCGACGGCGCGGGCGCGGTCCTGCTGGGGCCCGCGCACGACCGCGGCGGCGTCGTGGGGACGCAGCTGCTCACCGACGGGGACCACCACCACCTGATCAGGGTTCCGGCCGGGGGCTCGCGCCTGCCCGCCTCCGCGGAGACCCTGGGACAGGGCGGGCACTTCTTCACGATGGAGGGCCGCGGCGTGCGCGAGTACGTCACCCGGCGGCTGCCCGAGGCGGTCCACCGGATGCTCGACGGCCTGGGCGTGGACCGGGAGGAGATCCGCCACTTCGTGCCCCACCAGGCCAACGGCGCCATGCTCGAGGACGTCTGGCCGTCGCTGGGCCTGGACAACGCCCACCTCCACCTGACCGTGCAGACCCATGGCAACACGGGTTCGGGATCGGTGCCCGTCGCCCTGGACACGGTGCACCGCGCCGGGCTGCTCGAACGGGACGACCTCGTCCTGCTCGCGGGGTTCGGCGGCGGCATGAGCGTCGGGCTGGCCCTCGTGCGGTGGAGTCCCGTGGCCGCGAGGGCGGCCTCCGTGGTCCGTTCGGTCCGCTCCGCGGGGACGACTCCGGTCCACGTTCCCGCGTGACCCCTCCCGGCCCGGGAGGCGGGGCGGGGCGTGTCCGGTCCCCGGGGCCGTGCACGCTCCATCCCGGGACGTGCGTGAACGGTCGGCGCCCCGACCGTGGGGGCGCGGCCTCTTCCGGAAGCCTTTCCCGGGACGCCTGTCCGGGTGCCTTTCAGGACGCCTGGGGGAGCGCCCCTGCGAGCGCCTCTCCGGGAGGGCGCGGGAGGCGGGCGCCCACGGAGCGGCGGGGCGGGGCCCCGTCCGGCTCCCCGCGCGGTGACGCCGGGGCGCCCGCCCGGACCGGGGTCACTCCTCGCCCAGGTCCGCCAGTTCGGTGCGGGTCTCCGCGGAGACCTCCGCGCACCGGCTGAGGAAGCGGACGAACTCACCCTCCTCCTCGCTGCTGAACGCCTCGCTCAGCCGCATCTCCACCCGGATCGCGGCCTCGTCCGCCTTGGCGAGCAGGTCCTGTCCGCTGGGGGAGAGCCTCGTCTCCAGGATGTGGGAGTGCAACGGGTGGGGCTTGCGCTCGATCAGTTCGCGCCTGCTCAGGGTCGCGAGGACCGAGGACATCGTCTGGGGGGTCACCAGGCACCTGCGGGCCAGGATCGCACCTGAGGCCCCGGGCTCCTCCGAGAGCACGAGCAGGACCGTGTACTGGGGGACCGAGAGGTTGAACTGCCTCAGAACAGCGTGCTTCGCGGAGATCAGCTCCTGCTCGGCGCGCTTCAGGTGATGACCGATCCGCTGGTCCATGGGAAGCTGGGTCATCTGGGAATCGTATCTCAGAGCGCCTGTCCCTCCGTGCTCGTCGGCCGGTCGTCAGGCCGGCGCCGGGAGCCGTCCGCTCCACCCCGGCTCGGGGGAGGGTCAGTACCGTGCGCCCGCGGTGGCGTCGGCGATGGTGTCGAGTTCGGCGAGGTCCTCCGGGGAGAGGACCAGGTCCGCGCCGCCCACGTTCTCCTCCAGGCGTTCGCGCCTCTTGGTTCCCGGGATGGGGACGACGGGCAGGCCCCAGCGCTCGGCCTGGGCGTGGACCCACGCCAGGGCGACCTGGCCCGGGGTCGCGCCGTGCGCCTCGGCCACCCGCCGCACGATGGCGAGCAGATCCTGGTTGCGCACGGCGTTCTCGCCGGAGAAGCGCGGCTTGCCGCGGCGGAAGTCGTCGGCGGACAGCTCCTCCACCGGAGGGAGGGCCCCGGTGAGGAAGCCGCGCCCCAGCGGGGAGTAGGGGACGAAGCCCACGCCGAGCCGCGCGCACTCGCCCACCACGGACTCCTCCACGTCGCGGCTCCACAGCGACCACTCCGTCTGCACGGCGGCGATCGGGTGCACGGCGTGGGCGGCGCGCAGTTCGTCGGCGCTCACCTCGGACAGCCCCAGGTGGCGCACCTTGCCCTGGGCGACCAGCTCGGCCATGGCCCCGACCGTCTCCTCGACGGGGACCGAGGTGTCGCGCCGGTGCATGTAGTAGAGGTCGATCGTCTCGACGCCCAGGCGGGAGAGGCTGGCGTCGCAGGCCGCGTGGACGTACTCCGCGTCCCCGCGGTGGCTGCGGGCGCCGGTCCCGCGGTCGCGGACGATCCCGAACTTGGTGGCGAGGACGACCTCCTCCCGCCGTTCCCGGACGACCTTGCCCACCAGCTCCTCGTTGGCCCCGTGCCCGTACATGTCCGCGGTGTCGAGGAAGCCGACGCCCAGGTCCAGGGCGTGGTGCAGGGTCGCGAGGGAGTCGGCCTCGTCTCCCGGGCCGTAGAACTCGCTCATCCCCATGCAGCCCAGCCCCTGGGCGGACACGGTGGGGCCGTCGGTGGTCAGCGGAACAGTCCGCATGCGCACTCCTGTGCTCGGTGGTCGTGCTCGACGCGACTCAGGGAGGTGCTACCCGGGGGTGTGACCTGGGCGCCGCATACGGCGCGTGCGACCCGCCCTCCTGAACCTATGCCGAGAAGGTACCATAAGAACCCTGACCCTGACTCGATATCGATTGGATTCGGAGGCGTCCCCCCTCGCGCACCAGGAACTCGGGGGCCGACCCGTCCGGGAGTTCCCGCAGCATGTGCCGGGAGACGATGACCTCGAAGGACTCCGGAGCCTCCTCCGTCACCTCGGACAGTCCCAGCGACTCGGACAGCACGTGCTGCCGGATCCACTCGCCGGTGTAGAGCTCGGACCTGGTCTCCGGGCGCAGCCGGACCCGCAGGTGGAGCCGTTCGTCCTCGGTGTGGGGATCGACCAGGACGACCTGGGCCGCCTCCACCGAGTCGAGCCGCAGGGCCAGCGGCACGAGGTCGAGGGGGGAGACCACGCGGCTGAGCGGCCCCATCGGGGCGTCTATGCGGCTGTGGGTGCGCACCGCGGGACCGGGCAGGCCGCAGGGGCAGGCCGTCCATTCGGCCGCGACCCCGGTCTCGTAGCGCAGCAGCGGGACGACCGCCTTCTCGTGTGTGACGGTCACCAGCATGCGCCCGTCGACGATCTCCGTGTACTGGTGGGGGAGAGGGTGGAGGGTGTCGTTGGCGCAGTCCGGGCCGCTGTGCCCGATGATCCAGGTCTCCGCCGAGCCGAAGAGCGCCCATGTGCGCAGGTGGGGAAAGTGTGTCCGGATCAGCGCTCGGGTGGCGGCGTCCATGGCCGGACCGCTCCACAGCACCTTGCGCAGGAACCCGAGGTCCCGGCCGGACGCGGCGCAGTAACGGAGCAGGCTCCGGAAGGTGTCGAGGGTGGTGCCCAGGGCGTTGACCCCGTGGCGCTCGAACAGGTCGAGGTAGGCGTCGATCATCTGGTCGGTCGGCGCGTCCATGGAGAGTGTGGGCACCCCGGCCCTGGCGGCGAGTCCGTTGTGCAGCTCCTGGCAGGCCCGCATGTGGAACGGGGTGCCGAGGGTGGTGAACAGGTCGCCCTGTTCGAAGGGGCGCACGTGCGGCGCGATCTCGTCCAGGTACAGGTCCGCCGGGACCGCCCCCAGGCGCATGGTCGACCGGGTGCCCCCCATGACGTTCAGGGAGGCGCGGGTCAGGGCGGACGGGTCGGTGCGCACCAGGGTGTCGATCGCCCGGCCCAGTTCGTCCCTGTCGAGCGTGGGGAGGTCGGACAGCTCCGGCGCGGAGGCCCCGGAGACGTGGCGGAGGTACTTCTCCCGCAGCACCGGAATCCTGGACAGCCGGGCCAGTGCCCCTGCCGTGGACGGAGCCCCGCCGAGGCTCGTTCGCGGACCGAAATTCGTTGTCATTCTCGCACTCGCGTTCCTGGTGTACTCAAATGCGGCCGATCACGGTAGTTCGTACTGCTGCATAGCCATGAATCCGAAGTGACCAGAAGTTCCCTGGACTTCGTCGTCCAGTCGTCGGCGGGGCGGGCCGCAGCCGCCTTCGGAATGCGTCCATTCGAGAGAATGCGACGATATCCGAGGCGCTCTCCGGGGCCGTGTGACCGCGTCGACACCTTTCGTTATCGTCCGTCGTCGGGGGCGTTCCCCTGAGACGGGCCCTTGTCTCCCGCGTTATATGACCTTCCTCACGTGCGGCCTGTGGGACGTCACGCCCGGTGACCGGTCCGGGTTGGGGTACCAGCGTCCGTCCGGTGGACGCCGAGGTGGCGGGCCGGACCGGACGGCCCGGCCGTGCGCGCCCGACTCCGCCCTGTGGACAACCTCCGTCCGGCGGGGCCGCGCTATACGCTGAAAGCGTTCACCCCGGCGCATGCCCCTGAGACCCTTCGACGCCGCAGGGCGGGTACGCCGGGATGGCCTCCCAACCAAGAGAGAGCACCATGAGTGACATCGAGCGCGAGGTCCACGCGGTAGCCGGGCGGGCCAGGGACGCGGCGGCCGACCTCGCCCCGCTCAGCCGGGCGGTCAAGGACGCCGCGCTGCTGGCGATCGCCGACGCCCTGGTCAAGCGGTCCGACGAGATCACCGCGGCCAACGCCGAGGACGTGGCGCGGGCCCGCGAGGACGGCACCAGCCCGGCCATGGTCGACCGGCTCACCCTCACCCCGCAGCGGATCGAGGCCATCGCCGAGGCCGTCCGCGAGATCGTCGAGCTCCCCGATCCGGTGGGCGAGTCCGTGCGCGGATCCGTGCTGCCCAACGGCCTGGACCTGCGCCAGATCCGGGTGCCGCTCGGTGTCATCGGCATCATCTACGAGGGCCGCCCCAACGTCACCGTGGACGCCGCCGCCCTGTGCCTCAAGAGCGGCAACGCCGCCCTGCTGCGCGGCTCCTCCTCGGCCTACTCCTCCAACACCGCCATCGTCGGGGTCCTGCGGGACGCCCTGGAGGGCACCGGGGTCCCGGTGGACGCCGTCCAGATGGTGCCCGGCCGCACCCGCGAGTCCTCCACCGCGCTCATGCGGGCGCGCGGCCTGGTGGACGTGCTCATCCCGCGCGGCGGGGGCTCCCTCATCCAGGCCGTGGTGCGCGACTCCACCGTGCCGGTCATCGAGACCGGCGAGGGCCTGTGCCACGTCTACGTGGACGCCGACGCCGACCTCGACAAGGCCGTGGCCATCACCGCCAACGCCAAGGCGCAGCGCTGCTCGGTGTGCAACTCCGCCGAGACCCTGCTGGTGCACGAGGCCGTGGCCGAGGAGTTCCTGCCACGCGTGCTGCGGGCCCTCGGCGAGAGCGGCGTGACCGTGCACGGCGACCCCCGGGTGCTGGAGGCCGCCGCCGCCCACCCGACCGGGGCCCGGGTGGTCGAGGCCACGGAGGAGGACTGGGCGACCGAGTACCTGTCCATGGACCTGGCCGTGCGGGTGGTGCCCACCATCGACGAGGCGCTGGCCCACATCCGCAGGTACTCCACCCAGCACACCGAGGCCATCGTCACCGACTCGCTGAAGGCCTCCCGGTACTTCGTCTCCCGGGTGGACTCCGCGGCGGTCATGGTCAACGCCTCCACCAGGTTCACCGACGGCGGCGAGTTCGGCTTCGGCGCGGAGATCGGCATCTCCACCCAGAAGCTGCACGCCAGAGGCCCGATGGGGCTGACCGAGATGACCTCCACCAAGTACGTGGTCACCGGGGACGGCCACCTCAAGTAGCCGCGCGCGCCGGGGCCGCCCTCGGGGCGGCGGCCCCGGGCCGCAAAGGACCACACGCCACGGGGCCGGCCTGACGCGTGTGTCCGTTGTGCTACCGAGAGTCACTTCCGGGGTTCGGGGGACCGTTGGCATCTGGAGCGTTTTCCCGCTGGAAACCTGGACAGAAGCGAATCTTCGTCTAGCACGTATTCCCAAAGGGACGGCTGGTCGGTAATTTCACTGTGGTGTCTCACGGCGCGCCTCCGCATCGCTCGGAGTGTCGCCCCCCCACGGTCACAACGAAAGGAATCCCCCGAATGAAGCTCCGGAGCAAGGTCGCTGCCATCGCCACGACCGCCCTGGCCGTCGGTGGTGTCACGCTGATGGCCTCCCCCGCCCAGGCTGACCTGGTCACCCTCTGCTCGGGCCACGGCGGTGCCATCACCCTGCCCACGGACCTCGCGGTCCCCGCCGGCAAGAGCTGCTTCCTGGACGGCACGGTCATCCAGGGCGACGTCACCGTGCGCCAGGGTGCCAACCTGCACATCATCGGCGGTGAGATCGAGGGGAAGGTGACCGTCCAGCAGGACGCCTACTTCGACTCCCAGGAGACCTCCGTCGGCGACCGCGTGGTCAACCGCGGCTCCTACGGCACCTACCTGGAGAACAGCTCCACGGGTGCCGCCCTGCGCGCCGTCCCGGTCGACGGCGGCAACACCGACGGCTTCGCCTACGTGGTGGACTCCTCCGTCCACAGCATCAACGCCGAGGTCGGCGCCGTCTACGTCTCCGGCTCGCGCATCGGCGGCGCCGTCAAGGCCGACGGTGTCGAGTACGCCGACATCTACGACTCCGTGGTGCGCGGCGCCCTGACCGTCAACAACCCCGCCAGCGGCGGCATCCTCTGCGACAGCGAGGTGATCGGCGCGGCCACCTACAGCGGCGGCACGGGTCCGGTCGCGGTCGGCGCCGGGGAGCAGGAGGGCTTCTGCTCCTCCGTCAACTACGTCGACGGCGACCTGAGCGTCACCGGCGTCAGCGGCGGCGTCTACATCGACAACAACATCGTCGGCGGTGACCTGTCCACCTCCGCCAACAGCCCGACCGCCCAGATCGGTGAGAACAACCGCGTCCGCGGCGACATCCTCACCGAGGAGATCGCCCTGCGCAGCTTCTCCGCCGCCGTGGTCGAGGAGTTCGAGGCGCACGAGGACGACCTGGTCGAGGAGGTCGAGGAGGCCCGCTCCACGACCATCGACGAGGCCATGGCCGCCGGTCCCGCCTTCTAGGACCCGCTCTCCGGTCACGCCAGGACGCCCGACAGCGCCGACGGCCCCGCCGTCGGCGCTGCCGTGTGCCAGGGGCCCGCGACCCCGCCGGAGCGCATCGTGGGGACGCGCGGTGGGGGAGGTGGGGAGAGGGCTGTTACCGTCCGCGGGAGGCCATCCCGACGACGAGGAGCGACGCGTGCCCACCACCGTGTCCTACGGAGAGCACCCCAGCCAGATCGCGCACCTGTGGGAACCGGAGGGCGGCGCGCCCGCGCCCGTCGCCGCCCTGCTGCACGGCGGCTGGTGGCGGGACGGGCTCGACGCCGGGCTCATGGATCCGCTGGCCCGCGACCTGGCCGCCGCCGGGTGGGCGGTGTGGAACGTGGAGTACCGCCGCACCGGCGACGACGGGGGCGGCTGGCCGCAGACGCTCGACGACGTCGACCGCGCCCTGGCGGCCCTCGCCGAGACCGCGGCCGGCGAGCCCGGCCGCTACGACCTGTCCCGCACGGTGTCCGTCGGCCACTCGGCGGGCGGGCACCTGGCCCTGCTCAACGCGCTCCACCCCCGCACGCCCGTGCGCGCCGTGGTCGCCCTCGCGCCGGTCACCGACCCCGAGCGCTGCGCACGGGAGGGACTGGGCGAGGGAGCGGTGGAGCCGTTCCTGGGCCCCGCCCCCTCCGCGCGGGTGTACGCCGCCAGCTCGCCGCTGCTGCGCGTGCCGCTGGGGGTGCCCCAACTCGTCGTACACGGGGACGCCGACCAGCGCGTCCCGGTCGACCACAGCCGCGTCTACGTGGCCGCCGCGCGCGCCGCGGGGGACACCGTGGACCACCACGAGCCGGTCGGAGCCGACCACTTCGCGGTCATCGACCCCGCCCACCCCGCCTGGCGGGGGGTGCGCGCCTACCTCGCCGACCTGCGCTGAGCCGGACACGCCCGAAGACGCGGTCGCACCTCGCGACGTAGGAGCCCCCGGCTCAGCGGAGCCGCGCGCCGGGGAGCGCACCCGCCGGTCACGCCGGAGGGGCGGCCCGCGTACGGGGGCCGCCCCT
>NZ_QPFC01001442.1:0-1703 GCF_003427465.1 Nocardiopsis sp. TNDT3
TACGGCTACGGCTACGGCTACGGCTACGGCTACGAGCACAGGGTCACCGCAGGTCAGAAACCGCGCGCCGCGTCCGCGGCCTCTCCGCCGGGCCCGCTCAGACGGTGAAGACGATCTTGCCGAACTGCTCGCCCCCGGCCATCGCCCGGAAGCCCTCCTCGGCCCGGGCCAGGGGCAGCACCCGGTCGATCTCGGGCCGGATGCCGGTACGCACGCACATCCGGGCCAGGGCGGCCAGCTCCTCGCGGGTGCCCATGGTGGAGCCCAGGACCCGCAGCTGGAGGAAGAACACCCGGTTGAGTTCGGCCGGAGGCGCGTCGCCGCTGGTCGCGCCGCAGGTGATGACGGCGCCGCCCGGCTTCAGGGAGCGCAGCGAGTGCGCCCACGTGGCCTGCCCGACCGAGTCGAAGACGGCGTCGACCTTCTCCGGCAGGCGCTCGCCGGTGGGCAGCGCCGCGTGCGCGCCCAGGGAGAGGGCCCTGGTCCGCTTCTCCTCGCTGCGGCTGGTGGCGTAGACCCGGTGGCCCACCTGCGACGCCAGCCGGATGAGCGCCGCGGCCACGCCTCCCCCGGCGCCCTGGACGAGCACCGTGGAGCCCGGCCGCAGGTCGGCCTTGCCGAAGAGCATGCTGTAGGCGGTGAGCCACGCGGTGGGCAGGCAGGCGGCCTCCTCGAAGGACAGCTCCTCCGGCTTGGGCACCAGGTTGGCGCGGGGCACCAGGACCCTCTCGGCGAAGGTGCCGTCGTGGACCTCCGAGAGCAGCGACCGGCGGGGGTCGCGCGTCTCGTCCCCTCCCCCGGCGGCGGGGTCGCCGACGACGCCGTGCACGATGACCTCGTTGCCGTCCTCGTCCACCCCGGCCGCGTCGCAGCCGAGGATCATGGGCAGGCGCTCCTCGCTGAGCCCGACGCCGCGCAGGCTCCACAGGTCGTGGTGGTTGAGGGACGCGGCCCTGACGTCGACGGTCGTCCACCCCTCGCGGGGCTCGGGGTCGGGGCGTTCGCCCGCCTCCAGGGCGGAGACGGGGTCGTCGGGCGCGAAGCGTGCTGCGGTGATAGCGAACATACCCCGAAGCCAACCACGGAGACCGAATCCGGTTCCACCCCCGGGGGGCCGAAACGCGCGGGGAGCGGACCGGCCGCTACGGATCGGTCGGCTTCCTTCCCGCCTCGAAGCGATCCCGGTACCTGCGCTGCGCCTCCTCCATCACGGCCTCGGAGAGGTAGGCGACCGGCCGCACCCCGTCCAGGAGCGGTTCGTGGTCGGGGCCGTGGGCGACGGTGTCGCCCTGGAGGACCCACCCCACCCGGTCCGGGTCGTCCTCGACCAGGGAGGCGTACTTGCGCACCTGGCGGGAGAGCCAGTCCTCCAGGGGCCGGGTCCACCAGGACTCGGGGGTGAGGACGGTGACCGAGAGCCCGGGGAGTTCGAGTTCGCTCTCGTAGTCCTTGCTCACGACGTGGCGGTCCCGCTCGGGGCCGTCCGAGTAGCGCAGGTAGAGGCGGTCGCGGCCGCGGACGAGGTCGGCCAGCTCGGACAGGCTGGTGACGGTGGGCAGGGCTGCCGGTGAGCCGTGGTGCTGAGGAGTCGCGTCCATACGGCCCGACTACCCCGCCCGTCGGGGAGGAAGCCCGGCCCCGCGTCAACACGGAGGCAAGGCCGCCGCCCCGCTCACCGGCTCGCGCCCCGACCCCGGTGCTCC
>NZ_QPFC01001443.1:0-3306 GCF_003427465.1 Nocardiopsis sp. TNDT3
GTGTTCCACGGCCGCGGCGGCACGCCCCGGTCCCCGGCTCGTGCGCGGGGCGCGGGTTCCGTCCCGGAGCGGTGGCGGCGTGCGGTGACCCGGATGCGGGGGCCGGGGGAGCGGGTTCCCGTCCCGGAACGCTGGCCGTTCGGCCCCGGCGGACGCTAGGCGGTGGCGTTGTCCCGGGCGCGCTGCTCGCGCAGCCGTTCGGCGAACTCCTCGGCCATCGCCAACTGGTCGCGCAGGGCCTGGCAGCGGGCGACGATGGCCGCCTCGAAGGCGTCGAGCCTCTCGCTCAGGGCCCGCCGCTCCTCGGGGCCGGTCTCGGCCGAACCCAGCCGGTCGACGGCCTCCAGCAGCTCGCGGGTCTCCTCCAGGCTGAACTCCAGCGGCTTCATCCGCTTGATGAGGTTCAGGCGGTCCACGTCCGTCTCGGTGTAGAGCCGGAAGCCGCCGCGGGAGCGCGCGGAGGGCTCGACCAGGCCGACCTCGCCGTAGTAGCGGATCGTGCGCAGGGACAGGCCGGTCCGCTCGGCGACCTCGCCGATCTGCATGTGCTGCGCCCCGGACATCGCGGCACCCCCTCTCGTCCACTCGACTCTAACGGCGGTTCCGGCGGGGCGCGGCCCGCCGCCGGGCGCGGTGGCCTTCTGCGGAGCCGGCCCCCGCCGAACGCGCCCCCTCCGTAAAGCCGTTGTCGGTCCGGCGGGAACACCGGGACCTCGCGGTGCGCCCGCGTCAGGCGGACCGGTCGCGCCCCGGGTTCAGCCGACGGGCTTCTCCCAGACCGAGACGTGCTGGCGGCTGGCGCTGGTGAAGGGGTCCCGGGTCCACCCGTCCCACCGGTCGCGCAGGCGCATCCCGGCGAGCCGCGCCATCAGGTCGAGTTCGGCGGGCCACACGTACCGGAAGGGGACCTCCCGGTACGTGCCGCGCCCGTCGGCGACCGTGACGTGGTGCGAGCTCATCGCCTGCGTGGCGACGTCGTAGACGTCGAACCCCAGCCGGTTCGAACCCACGTGGAAGGGCACGGCGTCCTGGCCCTCCGGCAGTCTGCGCAGGTCGGGGACGCAGACCTCGATGACGAAGTGACCCCCGGGTTCGAGGTGGTCGGCGGCGTTGCGGAAACAGGCCACCTGCTCGTCCTGCGTGGTCAGGTTCATGATGGTGTTGAAGACCAGGTAGGCGACGGAGAACGCGCCCTCCACCCGGGTCGTCGCGAAGTCGCCGACCGTCACCCCGACCGCGTCGCCGCCGGGCTTGGCCCGCAGCCGTTCGACCATCGCCTCGGACAGGTCGATGCCGTGCACCGCGACCCCGCGGCGGGCCAGCGGCAGCGCGACGCGCCCCGTGCCGATCCCCAGCTCCAGGGCCCGGCCGCCACCGGCCAGCTCCTCCAGGAGGTCCACGGCCGGATCCAGGACGGCGGGCTCGAACATCTCCGCCGACGACTCGTCGTAGGTCGCCGCGACGCTCTCCGCGAAGTGGTTCTCCCGTGCGCTCATCCCGGAACGCTAACCCGCGCTCCCCTGGGGCGCACGCGGTTTTCCCGCGGCCCCGCGGGCGCGGGGCGCGACCGCCCGGGAGCGTCCGGCGCGTCGCCGGTCGGGCGGCCCCGGTCCCGGGCAGGGTGGGGGGAGCGGGCCCCGGCCCCGGTGCCCCGCGCGCCAGGTCAGGGATGTATCCCACACCGACATGCGGTCCCCCAGATTGCATGCTCATTCATAAGGGCGCATACTTATTTCCATGTCCAAGGTACTCACTTCCCTCCCCGTCGGCGAGCGCGTCGGTATCGCCTTCTCCGGTGGCCTCGACACCTCGGTGGCGGTCGCGTGGATGCGCGACAAGGGCGCCGTCCCGTACGCCTACACCGCCGACATCGGCCAGTACGACGAACCCGACATCGCCTCGGTCCCCGGCCGCGCCACCGCCTACGGCGCCGAGGGCGCCCGCCTGGTGGACGGCCGGGAGGCGCTGGTGGAGGAGGGTTTCGCGGCGCTGGCCTGCGGAGCCTTCCACATCCGCTCCGGCGGCCGCACCTACTTCAACACCACCCCCCTCGGGCGGGCCGTCACGGGCACCCTGCTGGTGCGCGCGATGCTCGAGGACGGCGTGCAGATCTGGGGCGACGGATCCACCTTCAAGGGCAACGACATCGAGCGGTTCTACCGTTACGGTCTGCTCGCCAACCCCTCCCTGCGGATCTACAAGCCGTGGCTGGACGCCGACTTCGTCAACGAGCTCGGCGGCCGCAAGGAGATGTCGGAGTGGCTGCTGGCCCACGGCCTGCCCTACCGGGACAGCACCGAGAAGGCCTACTCCACCGACGCCAACATCTGGGGCGCCACGCACGAGGCCAAGGCGCTCGAACACCTCGACACCGGCATCGAGATCGTCGAGCCCATCATGGGCGTGCGGTTCTGGGACCCCGAGGTCGAGATCACCCCCGAGGACGTCACGATCGGCTTCGAGCAGGGCCGCCCGGTGACCGTCAACGGCAAGACCTTCGCCACCGCCGTGGACCTGGTCAACGAGGTCAACGCCATCGGCGGCCGGCACGGCCTGGGCATGTCGGACCAGATCGAGAACCGCGTCATCGAGGCCAAGAGCCGCGGCATCTACGAGGCCCCGGGCATGGCGCTGCTGCACGCGGCCTACGAGCGGCTGGTCAACGCGGTCCACAACGAGGACACCCTCGCCAGCTACCACAACGACGGCCGACGGCTCGGCAGGCTGCTCTACGAGGGCCGCTGGCTGGAGCCCCAGGCGCTGATGCTGCGCGAGGCCCTCCAGCGCTGGGTGGGCACGGCGGTCACCGGCGAGGTGACCCTGCGGCTGCGGCGCGGCGAGGACTACTCCCTCATGGACACCACCGGCGCGGCGTTCAGCTACCACCCGGACAAGCTGTCCATGGAGCGGACCGAGGACTCCGCGTTCGGCCCGGTCGACCGCATCGGCCAGCTGACCATGCGCAACCTCGACATCGCCGACTCCCGCGCCAAGCTGGAGGAGTACTCCAGGGTCGGCATGGTCGGCACCTCGCACCCGACGTCGATCGGCGCCGCCCAGGCGGCCTCGACCGGGCTGATCGGCGCGATGCCCGAGGGCGGCGCCGAGGCGATCGCCTCCCGAGGCCAGGCCCCCGAGAGCGACGACCTGCTCGACCACGCCGCCATGGAGTCCGGCAACGACTGAGGCCCGGCTCCGGTCCGCGCTCCAGCGAGCGGGGACCGGCCGGGCTACGGTGCGGGGACGATCCGCGGGACCGGTCCGCGCACCGGCCGTGGAGCCCCCCGGACCGACCCGCCGCCGGGG
>NZ_QPFC01000217.1:0-7190 GCF_003427465.1 Nocardiopsis sp. TNDT3
GGCGACGCTGCGCAGCTCCCTGCGGCGCAGCGGCTCGGGGCCGACGAGCCGGGCGCCGTAGCCGCCCAGGACGTTGACGAGACGGTCGAGGTGGATCACGCCCGCTCCTTTCCCCGGCGGCGGAGTTGTTCCGCGGCCACAAAGGGGCCTCACCTGATTGTCGCCCGAGGATAACGCCCGGCCCCGTCCCCGTGGACACACTCGTGGTAGGTGACGGCCCCCGTGTCGGCCGCCGCTGTGCTCGCCCCGTCCGTGGACCCGGTCCGCGGCGCGGGCCCTGAAGACAAGGAACGTTCATGGCCAGGACCACCGACCGATGGATGACCCGGGAGGCCTACGAGCGGCTCCGGGAGGAGCTCCGGACGCTGCGCGCGCTCCCCGACGACGACCCCGGCACCGGGGCGGACCGGGGCGCGGGGGACGTACTCCCCGCGCCCCGCTACATTCACGACCCCGCCGTGCGGCAGGCGCGCGTGCACACCATCGAGCGGCTGCTCAGCGAGGCCGTCGTGGACGAGGCCGCGCCCGACGACGGGATCGCCGCTCCCGGCAAGGTGCTCACCATCCGCTACGACGGCGAGGAGGAGGACGAGGTGTTCCTCCTCGGCGTCCGGGACGCGTCCGTGGCGGACCGGATGACGGTGTACTCCCCGGAGTCCCCGCTGGGCGCGGCGCTGGTGGGCGCCCGCCAGGGCGAGCGACGCACGTTCACCGCGCCCCGGGGCGCGGTCATCGGGGTCACCCTGCTCAGGGCCGAGCCGTACCGGGCCGCCGTCGTGCACTGACCCCGGCCGAGGGGAGCCGCCCGGGCCGGGAGACCGGGGAGGCGCGGAGAGGACGGGGACCGGGGGGAACGTTCGCTCCCGGCGGGCGCGCGGCGCCCCGGCCGAGGGGCCCCGCCTGGACGGGCGGCCGGAAAGCGCGGGGAGGACGGCAAGGTGCTCCCCGCGCGCCCCTGCACAGGGGATTTCGGAGAGGGGTTCCGGCGCGGGAACGCGTCGCGGGGTTTCTCCGCCGCGTGTTCCAGGGCTTTTTCCCTCGGTTTCCCGTGCTCCTTCCGACGCGCTTTCCCGCGCGTCCTCGTCGTACCCGGTTCCTCGCCGGGGAAAGGACGTCGGCGGGGGGACACAGGGGAAACCACTTCTCACGGCCTCCCCGGGGACGCCCCGGCCACGCGGAACACCAGGTCCGGGCGCGCCCTCCCCCGCCGTCACCCGCGGCCCGGCCGCCCGTGCGCGGCGGCGCCGGAGCGGCGCGCGCCCTCTCGCGGCGGCGCCCGCGGAGAACGGCTTCCGAACGGCGTTCCCGGCCTGCCCGGACACCGGGGAAAACGTCAGACCGGAAATCGGGAAAACGCCCTCGCCGTCTTTTCCCACGGGGAACGCCCTTTCCCTCCGGAGGGAAGAGCACACCGCCCCGAAGGCGCGGGGGGCTTCCTCCACGACCCGCGCGCACCCCGTTCCCGGAGGGGGAAGATCACGACCGCCCGGTTCCGGGTAGCGGGTTGGGGGAGCCCGCGGGAGCACGCGGGCCGAAGGAACGGACACCCGACGCAGAGAGGGCGATGCACATGAGCGCGGACACCGACGACGCGCGCTGGGCGCCGGTCAGGGACTGGCACGCGGCGGTGAGCGCAAGGGACCTGACGGCGGCGAAGGCGGTCGCCGACCCCGGCATCAGGGTCGGCGGCCCCCAGGGCTCCGCGCAGGGCGTGGACGCCTTCCTGGACTGGGTCCGCGACTCGGGCATCCGCATCGAACCGGTCGGCTGGCACACCGTGGACGAGCACCGCGTCGTGGTGGAGCAGGACGCCGCATGGCCCGGCCGCGCCGACTCGGGGCCCGAGGCGGCCCCGGTGCGCACCGCGACCCTGTTCGAGGTGCGCCACGGCCTGATCACCGCCGCACTCCGCTACGACGAGGGCGTGGAGGCGGCCCTCGACGCGGCCCGGCGCACGTCCTGACGCCGTGGACGTGCCGGGGCGCCGCGAGCGCGCCGGCCGCGTCCAGGCGCGCACGCTCCGGACCGCGCGGGTGTCCGGGACGCCGTGGGCGTACCGGCCGCGCGACACGGCCCGGGGCGGCCGGTACCGGTATCGGTGCGCCCCGGGTCGGTGCGGGGTGGGGGCCCGGGTCAGGGGGCCGCCGGTCTGCCGATGGTGTGGAGGAGGACGTGCGCCTCGTCGAGGCGGGCGGGGAAGGCCTCCGGGTTCTCCGCCAGCCGCATGGCGGTCAACTCGCAGGCCATGGCGGTGTGGGCGGCGAGCACGGCGACGTTCTCGACCGCACCCGCCTCCACCAGTGCACCGGCGAACCGGTGGGCGCGCTGCTGGCGGGTGAGCAGGTAGCGCGAGCGCAGCTCACCGCTCTCCCGGAGCAGGCGCGCCAGGACGGCGGAGTGGGCCGGGGAGAGCGCGGTGTGCGGCCTGACGGCGGCGTCGGCCTCCCTGAGCAGTTCGACGGCGGCGCCGAGGTCCTCGCCCAGCGGCCGGGGAGCCTTCTCCAGCACGTAGGCGCACATGCGGTCGGCCTCCGCCCCGTCGTCGGCGAACAGCACCTGCTGTTTGTCGCCGAAGTACCTGAAGAAGGTGGTCCGGCCGACTTCCGCGCGTTCGGCGATCGCGGCGACCGTGACGTTGTCGAATCCGTGCTCCGCGAAGAGCTGGAAGGCTGCTGACACGATCATGGCCCGGGCCTTACGCCGTTTGCGGGCGTGGAGCGTGTCGGGGGGGTGGTGCATGAGGCGACCCTATCGAGTGGGGATCCGGTTCTCTTTGGTACGCGGGACCATTGGGACGGTAGTCCTGAAACGCACCGCGAGACCGGGGAGCGGGAAGTCGTCTGTCCTGTTGTAGCGGGAACGCATCCGGTGGGCACAGTCCGAAACCCACGCGGGCGCACTGGTTGGCCCGGAATTTTATTGCAGAGCGGGGTTCGTCTGACAACCGCCTTCCGGACCGTGCGGAACATCTACCCGGAAAGCGGTTCGCCTCTCAGCGGATTTCGCCTTCCGCGCGGCCGGAGCGGGAGCCATTCCGGTTCAGTCCCCATTGAACATCTTCCAGGAAAACGTTCGGTTTCCTTACAGTTTCCCGGCCGGGGAACGCGGCCCGCCGGGGCGCGCGACCGCCGATTGTCAGTGGCCTGTGCCACAGTGGAGACCTCGATCCCATTCTGGAGCTGGTCATGGCATATCTCCTGGTCATCGGCACACGCAAGGGGCTCTTCACCGCCCGCAGCGAGGATCGGCGCGCGTGGGAGGTGAGCGGCCCGCACCGGCTCGACTCCGCGGACTACGCCAGCATGAGCGCGGTGTACGCGGTCGGCGTCAACCCGCACAGCGGCCGCATCCTCGCCGGAGCGGAGAGCTCGCACTTCGGACCGAGCGTCTGGTACAGCGACGACGGGGGCGCCACCTGGCACGAGCCCGGGTCCGCGCCCATCGCCTTCCCCGAGGACACCGACGCCTCCCTCGTCCGGGCCTGGCAGTTCGCCTTCGGCGACGACGCCGACACCGTGTACGCGGGGGTGGAGCCGCACGCCCTGTTCCGGTCCTCCGACGGCGGGCTGCGCTTCGAACTCGTCCGCGCCCTGTGGGACCACCCGCACCGCGCCGACTGGTTCCCCGGGGCGGGCGGCGGCGCGGTCCACACGATCCTGCCCGGGATCCTCGGCGCGGGCGAGCGCGTGCCCGGAGCCGTGACGGTGGCCATGTCCACCGGTGGTGTCTACCAGACCCGCGACGACGGTGCCAGTTGGGCTCCGGCCAACCGGGGGATCTCGGCGGTGTTCCTGCCCGACGAGGAGCCCGAGTACGGCCAGTGCGTGCACAAGGTGGCCGCCGGGCCGGGCGGCGTGCTCTACGCGCAGAACCACCACGGGGTGTACCGCAGCTCGGACCCCGCGGGGAAGGGGTGGACGGCCGTGGAGACCGGCCTCCCCACCGACTTCGGGTTCGCGGTGGTCGCCCACCCGCACCGGCCGGAGACCGCGCTCAACTTCCCCGTGGTCAGCCAGGAGGTGCACCTGCCGCCCGACCACCGGCTGGGCGTGTACCGGACCGACGACGGGGGCGGCAGCTGGCGGCCGTTCACGCAGGGCCTGCCGCGGGAGCCCTACTTCGGGATCGTGCTGCGCGACGGCGCCTGCACCGACGGGGCGGACGTGCCCGGGTTCTACTTCGGCACCCGGTCGGGCGACGTCTACGCCGCCACCGACGGCGGTGACGGCTGGCACCCGGTGGTCCAGCACCTGCCCGACGTCCTGTGCGTACGCGCCGCGGAGGTGTGAGATGCGGGTGACGGTACACCTGCCGGGTCTGCTGAGGGCCGACGCCGACGGCGCGGCCCACGTCCCGGTGGAGGTCGAGGACGGGACCGCGCTGGGCGGGGTGCTGGACGCGCTCACCGCCCGGTATCCGGGGTTGGACAGGCGGATCCGCGACGAGCAGGGGCGGCTGCGCCGCTACGTCAACGTGTTCGTGGACGAGGACGAGTGCCGCGGGGCCGGCGGGCTGGCGGCGCCGGTCCGCGACGGCGCGGACGTGCGCGTGCTGCCCTCGGTCGCCGGGGGCTGAGGGGGACCCGCACGACGTGCGGGTCGTCCGGGAGCGCCCCGGGCGGCCCTGCGCGGCTAGCCCGAGCGCTCGGCGCGCAGGGGCACCGGGCGCAGGTGGGTCAGGCTCCGCCACACCCACTCCAGCGGACCGAGCCGGAACCGGCGCGCCCACAGGTGGGCCAGGACGGCGGTCGCGACGAAGTAGGCGGCGGCCAGGGCGTACTGGGCCAGCTGGGGGACCGTCCCCTCGAACGGGCCCATGACCGCCAGGAACACCGCCGTGCTGCCCAGGTACACCGTGAGGGTCATCCGCCCGAGCGGGGCCAGGGTCCCCAGCACGCGCGCCGCGCCCCGTCCCCTGAGTACCAGCCACCACACCAGTCCCAGGTAGAGCAGGGCTCCGCCCAGGTTCAGCAAGGTGTTCCCCAGGAGGACGACCACGGTCTCGCCCACGGACCGCACCGGCGCGCCGTCGGCGCCGAACTCGGTCGGGAACACGACGCTGCCGACGAGCATGAGGGCCACGCTCAGGACCTGGACCACCGCGCCGAACACGAGCATGCGCAGCGGCAGGCGGGAGGTCCCCTCCGCACCGGTTCCGGGCTCGGCGGTGAGCTCCGGGCGGCGGGCCAGCCACACGCCCACGCAGAAGAACCCGAGGGTCTGCGGGACCAGCATCGCCGAGGCCCCCCAGGTGTGGTCCCCGAGGAACGGCGAGAGCAGCAGGTCCGACACCGGCACGGCGGCGAACAACACGGCCGCCGCGACCAGCGGTCTGCGGCGGGACCCGCCGAGCAGCAGCGGCACCAGCGGGGTCAGCAGCAGCGCCGCGACCGAGTACTGGGTGAGGATGTCCCCGTCGAAGACCGCCAGGTGCGGAAGTCCGAACAGCAGGCCCAGGACGGCGTAGCGGCGCAGCATCACCGCCGCCGGACTCCCGCCGCGCCGGGCGGCGGCCCGCCACGCCAGGACCACGCCCGCGCCCAGCAGCACCATGAGCATGGTCCTGGCCCTGCCCGACATGAGCAGGGTGAGCCCGCCGTCCACGAGTTCGCTCAGCACGCCCGGGACCCGGTCGCCCGACATCTCGACGGGATAGACCACCGAGGACGCGTTCATCATGACCACGCCGATCATCGCGAGCGCCCGGGCGACGTCCAGGAACACCACGCGCCGCGCGGGGGACGGCAGGCCGGGACCGGCACCGTCGGACGCGGCTGCGCGCCGTGCCCCGGCCGTGTGCCGCGCCTCGGTCCCCGCCGTGCGCGGTTCCCCGCTCCCGGCCGTGTGGAGCGCCCCGCCCTCGTGCCGTGCCCCGGCCGTGTACCGCCCCCCGGCACCGACCGGGTGGTGCGTCCCGTCCCCGTGCCGTTGTGCCCCTGTCGTGTCGTACCCCGCCTCGCTCATGCGGCGCCCTCTCCCCTTCCGACGTCGAACGGCTCCCAGCCTCGCCTCCGGGCCCGTGCGCGCGCATCGACCGAACGGCCGACGCCCGGACCCGCCCGCCTCGTACCTTCGGCCGAGGCCCGCCGCGTCCGCGCGGCCTACGCTGGTCGCCATGGCCATGAACAGGGTGTTCGCGACGCGCGGCGGCGGCCGGACCAGCGGTGCGCTGTCCCGGATCGCGCCGTGGGCCGTGGCGTGCGTGCTCGCGGTGCTGTGGGCGCTGGACCTGCTGCGCGTTCACGGCGACTTCTCCCGCCCGGACTGGATGGGGCCCCCGCACTCGGCCATGGACTACGTGCCGGTGGTCTCCGGCGGGGTGGTCTGCGTGCTCGCGCTGCTCACCCTGCGCCCGTCCTCGGGACCGGTGGCGACCGCGGTGTCCGGTGCGGCGGCCGCGGCCTCGGTGCTGGCGGCCTCCGCGGTGCTGTGGCCGCTGCCCATGGGGGAGGCGTTCGGATACGCCCTGGCGGGCTCGGAGGTCAGCGGGCTGCTGGTGCTGCTCGCGCTGGCCGGGCTGCGGTGCGGCCCCTGGCAGATCGGCGCGGTGTCCCTGTGCGCCTTCGCGGCCACCCTCTCGGACTACCTGCGAGAGCCCGTCCCCTACTACGCGAGCCTGGCCAACACGTCGCTGACGTTCGTGGCCGTGGGACTGGCCCCGGGGCTGTACCTGCGGTGGCGGGAGGCCCAGCGGCGCTCCCACGTGGAGCACGCCCGGTCCCAGGAGCGGCTGGCGATCGCCCGCGACCTGCACGACGTCGTGGCGCACGAGGTGACCGGCATCGTCGTCCAGGCGCAGGCGCTGCGCCACATCGCCGACCGCGACCCCGGCGCGGTGCGGAACGCGCTGCCCGAGATCGAGGCGGCGGGGGCGCGCGCACTGGAGTCCATGCGCGGGATGGTCTCGCGGCTGCGGGAGCCGGGCGACGTGCCGCTGGCCCCGGACACCGCCGCGGGGCTGGCCCGGCTGGTGACACCGGCGGCCGGGGGCCGACCGGAGGTGGCGGTACGGTGCCGGGGTCCCGTGGAGGCCCTGCCGCCGACCGCCGGGACGGCGGTGCTGCGGATCGCCCAGGAGTCGGTCACCAACGCGCTGCGGCACGCCCGGGGCGCCGCCCGGGTGGAGGTGTCGGTGGAGGCCGGAGCGGAGGAGGTCGCGGTGCGGGTGAGTGACGACGGCCAGGGGGGCTC
>NZ_QPFC01000218.1:0-8836 GCF_003427465.1 Nocardiopsis sp. TNDT3
GCGGGAGGCCAGGGCCCGCACGATCGCGATCCGCTGCTGCTGGCCGCCGGAGAGCTCCGTGGGCCGGTGGCGCAGCCGCTGCCCCACCCCCACCCGGCCGACGAGCGCGCGCAGCCAGCCCTGGTCGGGGGTCCGTCCGGCCAGGCGCAGCGGCAGGGTGATGTTCTCCTCCGCGGTGAGCGTGGGCACCAGGTTGTAGGACTGGAACACGAAGCCGACCCGCTCGCGGCGGAACTCGGTGCGGCGGGGCTCGCGCAGGGAGCTGATGTCGGTGCCGCCCACCACCACCGAGCCCGAGGTGGGGCGGTCCATGCCGGACGCGCAGTTGAGCAGGGTGCTCTTGCCCGACCCGGACGGCCCCATGACGGCGAGGAACGAGCCGCGGGGAACCCGCAGCGACACCCCGGCCAGGGCCGAGACGGCGCCCTCCCCGTCGGCGTAGACGCGGTGGACGTCGGTGAGCCGGACGGCCTCGCCGTCGGCGTCCGGACCGGCGGAACCCGGTGCGGTGGAGGCCGGGGCGGAGGCCGCCCCGTTCGCGCCGCTCACCGGTCGCCCCTGCGGACCAGGACGATCAGCGCGACGAGCGAGACCAGCGCCGCGAGTCCGAAGGCCGACCCGATCAACTCGTGGCCGAGCAGGGACAGCGTGCCGTTGGCCGTGGCGGTCCCGGCGAGGACGACGCCGAGCAGGACCAGCAGGGCTCTGCGGGCGGGTGTGCGCCGGGGGTCGCGCGCGGGCACCCGCGGAACGGAGGGGGACGGGGCTCCGTCGGTCGGAGCGTCGATGCGGTAGGGGTCGTCGGACACGGCTGCTCCCGGGGTTCGGTGGGTGGCTGGACACGGCCGGTGTACCGCCCGCCGTGTCGTCTCCGACGCTACGAAGACGCGGCCCGCCGAAACATCCCGCCCACCAGTCGACCCCTGTTACAGCCAGCTGTAGTGGCGCCCGGCCCAACCCTTCCGAGCAGCCGCCGCACCCGGGCCCGGAACCTCCGTCAGAGCACCCGCGCGGGGTCGGGCACCGGGGCGAGGCGGCCGTCGCAGTCGGCGTACTCCCAGCGCGGTCCGCGGGCCACGAGTTCGGCGACCGCGCCGACGAGGCGGTCCACGTGCTCCCGCGTGGTGCCCACTCCCAGGCTCGCCCGCACCGCCTGGCCGTGCCCCCGGGGCAGCAGGTGCCTGGTGAGGGGGTGGGCGCAGAACAGGCCGTCGCGCACCCCGATCCCGTACTCGGCGGACAGGGCCGCGGCCAGCAGGTCGGCGGGCAGGCCGTCCACGGTGAACGACACGATGCCCACCCGCGGGTGGTCACCGCCCCACAGGGTCAGCTCGGTGACGCCGTCGACCGCCGTCAGCCCCGCGCGCAGCCGCTCCAGCAGCGCCGACTCGCGCACGTGCAGGAGTTCCTGGGTGGCGGGGGCGAGGGTGTCGCAGGCGGCGGCCAGCGCCACGGCTCCCAGCACGTTGGGGCTGCCCGCCTCGTGCCGCGCGGGCAGGTCGTTCCACACCACGTCGTGTTCGCCGACCAGCCGCGTGGCTCCGCCGCCGGACAGGTAGGGCGCGGCCTCGCGCAGCCAGTCGGCGCGGCCGGCCAGCACCCCGGAGCCGAAGGGGGCGTAGAGCTTGTGGGCGGACAGGGCGACGTAGTCGGCGCCGGTCTCCTCCAGGCTGAAGGGCAGGTGCGGCACGTACTGGGCGGCGTCCACGACCACGCGCGCGCCCTCGGCGTGGGCGGCCCGCACCAGTTCCTCCACCGGCCAGATCTCGCCGGTGACGTTGGAGGCGGCGGTCACGCACAGCAGGCGCGGGCCCTCGGGGGCCCCGCGCAGCGCGGCGCGCGCGGCCTCCACCGCGTCCTCGGGGGACGCGGGCAGCGGCAGGCGCACCACCCGTCCGGCGCGGGCGGCGGGGTGCTCCCAGGGCAGCAGGCTGGCGTGGTGCTCGGACTCGAACACGACCACCGTGCAGCCCTCGGGCACCGAGCGGGCCAGCAGGTTGAGGGCGTCGGTGGTGCCGCGCACGAACACCACGGCGTCGGCGGGCTGTGCGCGCACGCCCACGAAGCGGGCGACGCTGCGGCGGGCGCGCTCGTAGGCGTCGGTGCTGACCTGGGAGTGGTGGCCCGCGCCGCGGTGCACGCTGGCGTAGTAGGGCAGCGCCGCGGACAGGGCCTCGGCCACCGGGGTCAGACACGGGGCACTGGCCGCGTAGTCGAAGTTGGCGTACTCGACCCGTTCGCCGGTGACCAGGGGGACGCCCTCGTCGGAGGTGACGACGGTGCACCCGGCGGCGTCGGCCGGGGACTCGGCGGAACGGGCGGCGTGGACGGAAACGGCAGTGGTCATGGAAGCACCTCTCCTGTGGGTCGTGGGACCCGCGGAGATGTCACTCCGGTAACGCCTCAGGGGTCCGCGCTTGTCCGACACGGTCGTGTCGGGACCTGGTCCTCACCCGGGGCACCCCACCGCGGTAGGAGGGTTGCCGACCAGCTAGCCGGGGCTTGACGCTGGTACTCGTGACCTGCGAGGCACACTAACACAGCCTTCCGGCTCGCGGCAGGGGGACCGGATGTGGCCCGGACCACCGATCCGCTTGACAGCGGCGCGCGCGGTGGGGACATACTTGTGCCTGCCTGCCCTCACGCCGCGGGTGTCCGGTTTCCCCCGGCCGCCCTCCAGGCGCGAGACTCCAGAGCGTCGGAGTTTTCGCGTGCCCGTGAGCGAGAGGTGTGCACCTTGTACGGCGACGACCGTATCCAGCAGGTTCTGCGCAATCCCAGGGTCGTCCTGGTGTCCGGCTACGCCCGCCTGCCCGACTCGGTGGCGAGCCACTCCCAGTACCAGCGGCTCGGCGTCGTGCTGGCCGTGGACACCGCCGACGGGCGCGTCGTCGCAGCGGACACCACCCTGCTCACCGAGCTGGCCAGGGACTTCTTCCGCGCCCTGGTCGAGGGGGAGTCGGTGACCGAGGACGTCGCCGAACTGGTGCGGCGGGTGCAGACCCGGTACGCGGGCCAGTCCGGCGCCGCGCTGACCACCGCCCTCCGCCGCTGTCTGGAGACCTACGTCCAGCTCCGGGAGGGCGACCAGTTGCCCGCGGACCCCGGGGTCGGGCAGGAGGCGCGGCCGTGACCGGCGACCTGCGCGCGGACGGGACCCCCGCCGGGCCCCGGACCGGAACCGGGAGCGCGACCGGGGCCGCGCCGCTGCCGCTGGCGGGCGTGCGCGTCGCCGACCTGTCCCGCGTGCTGGCCGGCCCCTACGCCACCATGCTGCTCGCCGACATGGGCGCCGAGGTGGTCAAGGTGGAGCAGCCCGGACGCGGCGACGACACCCGTTCCTGGGGCCCGCCCTGGGCCGGGGAGGCCGGACAGGAGGGGCACGGCGAGGCCGCCTACTTCCTGTCGGTGAACCGCAACAAGCGCAGTCTGGCCGTGGACCTGAAGGACCCCGAGGGCCTGGCCGCGGTCCGGGAGCTGTGCGCGGCCTCCGACGTGGTCGTCCAGAACTTCCGGCCCGGGGTGATCGACCGGCTCGGGCTCGGCTACGAGGCCGTCAGCGCCCGCAACCCGGCCGTCGTGTACTGCTCGGTGAGCGGGTTCGGACCCGAGCACGAGCCCGCGACGCGCCCCGGCTTCGACATCGTGGTGCAGGCCGAGAGCGGGCTCATGGCCGCCACGGGGCCCGCGGAGGGACCGGCGAGCAAGGTGGGCGTGGCCCTGACCGACGTGCTCACCGGGCTCAACGCAGCCGTGGGCGTCCTGGGCGCGCTCATGCGGGCCCGCGTCACCGGGCGCGGCGAGAACATCAGCGTGTCGCTGATCAACTCCACCCTCTCCGGCCTGGTCAACCTCACCCAGCAGGCGCTGGTGACGGGGGCCGAACCCGCCCGGGTCGGCAACGCGCACACCACGATCGTGCCCTACCAGACCTTCGCGACGGCGGACGCCGAGATCGTCGTCGCCGCCGGGAACGACGCCCTGTACCAGCGGCTGTGCGCGGCCCTGGACCGCCCCGACCTGGGCGCCGACCCGCGCTACGCCACCAACCCCGGCCGGGTGGCGCACCGGGAGGAGCTGGTCGGCGAGCTGACGGCGACCCTGCGCTCGCGGCCCGCCGACCACTGGATGGAGCTGCTGGTGGGAGCCGGGGTACCGGTGGGACGGGTGCGCGGAGTGCTCGACGCGCTGCGCACCGCCGACGCCAGCGGCGACGACGTCCTGCGCACCGTCAAGCACCCCACCGCCGGGCTGATCGAACAGGTCCGCGCGGGGTTCCGGCTGGAGGGCACCCCGCCGCCGCTCGGCGCGCCGCCGCTGCTGGGGCAGCACTCCCGGCAGATCCTGGCCGAACTCGGCGTGGACGGGGCCGACGTGGACGCGATGGTCGCGCGCGGCGCCGTCCAGCAGCCCGACCTGTCCTGAGGTCCCAGCGGACCGCACCGGGTCCGCACGGCCGCGCCCCGGGGCCGTTCGGGGCTCCGCACCCGGTCCGCGGACCACCGCCCGTCCCTCCTCCGGGTCCCGCACCCGGATCCGAGGACGCCGTCCACCTCCCGCACGGCCGCACCGGCCGTCAGCACCACGAAGGGACACCCCACCATGAGCGACTCCCGCAAGCCCGCCGCCCCGGACCCGCACGACTTCCTGGCCGTGGACACCGACCTGTCCGACACCGAGCGCGACGTCCGCGACGCCGTGCGCGGCTTCGCCTCGCGCGAGCTGGCGCCGAACGTGGCCGAGTGGTTCGAGGCGGGCACCCTGCCCGACCCGCGCGGGCTGGCCAGGGCCTTCGGCTCCCTCGGGGTGCTGGGCATGCACCTGGAGGGGTACGGCTGCGGCGGCTCCAGCGCGGTCGCCTACGGTCTGGCCTGCCGCGAACTGGAGGCCGTGGACTCGGGCCTGCGCAGCTTCGTGTCGGTGCAGGGCTCGCTGGCGATGGCGGCCGTCCACAAGTTCGGCTCCGAGGAGCAGAAGCAGGAGTGGCTGCCGCGCATGGCCGCCGGTGAGGCGATCGGCTGCTTCGGGCTGACCGAGCCCGACTCCGGTTCCGACCCGGGCTCTATGCGCACCCGCGCCCGCAGGGACGGGTCGGACTGGGTGCTCGACGGCACCAAGATGTGGATCACCAACGGATCGGTCGCCGACGTGGCCGTGGTGTGGGCCGCCACCGACGAGGGCGTGCGCGGGTTCGTGGTGCCCGCCGACACGCCCGGGTTCTCGGCCAACGTCATCCACCGCAAGCTGTCGCTGCGCGCGTCCATCACCTCCGAACTGGTGCTGGAGGGCGTGCGCCTGCCCGCCGACGCGGTGCTGCCGGGATCGCGCGGCCTGGGCTCGCCGCTGTCGTGCCTGAACGAGGCCCGCTACGGCATCGTGTGGGGCGCGGCCGGTGCCGCGCGCGCCTGCTACGAGGCGGCCCTGGAGTACGCGCTGAGCCGCGAGCAGTTCGGCCGGCCGATCGCCGGGTTCCAGCTGACCCAGCGCAAGCTCGCCGACATGGTGGTGGACGTCAACCAGGCGGCCATGACCGCGCTGCGGATCGGGCGTCTGAAGGACGAGGGCCGGTGCCACCACAACCACGTGAGCTTCGGCAAGCTCTCGTGCGTGGCCGCCGCCCAGCGGGTGGCCGCGGCGGCGCGCTCGGTGCACGGCGCCAACGGCATCACCCTGGAGTACCCGGTGATGCGGCACATGCTGAACCTGGAGACGGTCGCCACCTACGAGGGCACCGAGGAGATCCACGCGCTCAGCATCGGCCAGTCGGTGACGGGGATCTCGGCCTTCCGCTGAATCCCGCCCCCGGGCCCGCTCTTCGGTCCGGGTCAGGGCCGGTCGGCGGTGGTCCGCCGCGGGTCGCGCGCCTCCCCCGGTGCCGCCGGGCGCGCGCAGCCGCCAGAATGGGGAGCAGCCGAGCGAGGGAGTTGCCGAGATGGGGAACGAGCCGACGAAGCGGTTCGAGATGACGGGGCTGCGGCGGACCGCCAACGCCGTCGTCAGCGGCTTCGTCAAGTACGGGGTGTGCCTGCCCGAGTTGCACCTGCTCACCACGCGTGGGCGCAAGTCGGGCTTCCTGCGCACCATCCCGCTCAGTGTGCTGGACAGCGACCGCGGACGGTTCCTGGTCTCCCCCTACGGGGAGGTGGACTGGGTCCGCAACCTGCGTCAGGACGGCTTCGCGACGCTGCGCCAGGGCGGCTGGATCGAGCTGATCAGCGTGCGCGAACTGGGGGCCGAGGAGGCCGCCCCGCTGCTCAAGGAGTACCTGGACCACCCGCGCGCCGCCATGGTGGGCCTGTACTTCGAGACGCCGCCGGACGCCCCCGAGGAGGCGTTCGCGGCCGAGGCCGAACGCCACCCGGTGTTCGAGATCGTGCGCTCGACCACGATCCGCATCTGACCGGCGCGCACGGGCTCCGGGCTCCCCGCGCGGGCGTCCGGAGCCCGGCCGTGTCCGGCCCGGCCGCGCGGCCCCGGACACGGGACCGGGACGGGACCGCGGCGTCCTGCGTGCCCGCGGCCTCTCCCCCTCCGTCCGGCCGGGTCAGTTGCGGACGCGGAAGACGTCGTAGACGCCGTCCACGCCCCGCACCGCGCGCAGCACGCTGCCCAGGTGGGCGGGGTCGGCCATCTCGAAGGTGAAGCGGCTCTGCGCCACGCGGTCGCGGCTGGTCTGGACGGTCGCGGACAGGATGTTGACGTGCTGGTCGCTCAGCACCCGCGTGATGTCCGACAGCAGCCGGGACCGGTCCAGGGCCTCCACGTGCAGCGCCACCAGGAACATCGAGTCCTCGGTGGGCGACCACTCCACCTTGACCATGCGGTCGGTGTCCAGCGTCGCGGTGTTCACGCAGTCCCGGCGGTGCACCGACACCCCGTTGCCCCGGGTCACGAAGCCGACGATCTCGTCGCCCGGCACGGGGGTACAGCACTTGGACAGGCGCGCCCACACGTCGGCGTCGCCCTCCACGACCACGCCCGGGTTGCCGTGCTGGCGCTGGCGGGTGGCCGCCTTGGTGGGCAGCGCCGACTCGGCGATGTCCTCGGTGTGGCTCTCCAGGCCGCCCATGGAGTCGACGAGCTTGCCGACCACGTGCTGGGCGCTGACCTGGCGCTCCCCCACGGCCGCGTACAGCGAGTCCACGTCCGGGTAGCGCAGGTCGCTGGCCAGGCCGATGATCGCCTCACCGCTGAACAGGCGCTTGACCGGAAGCTCCTGCTTGCGCATGACCTTGGCGATCTCGTCCTTGCCCTGCTCGATGGCGGCCTCGCGGCGCTCCTTGGTGAACCAGTGCCGGATCTTGTTGCGGGCCCGGGCGCTCTTGACGAAGTTCAGCCAGTCCCGGCTGGGCCCGGCGTCGGGCGTCTTGGAGGTGAGGATCTCCACCGTCTCGCCGTTGTGCAGCTCGTTCTCCAGCGGCACCAAGCGGCCGTTGATGCGGGCGCCCACGGTGCGGTGGCCGACCTCGGTGTGCACGGCGTAGGCGAAGTCCACGGCGGTGGCGCCCTGGGGCAGCGAGATGACGTCGCCACCCGGGGTGAAGACGAACACCTCCTGCACCGACAGGTCGAAGCGCAGCGACTCCAGGAACTCGCCCGGGTCCTTGGTCTCCTGCTGCCAGTCGATGAGCTGGCGCAGCCACTGCATGTCGGAGCTGCCCCGGGGCTTGCTCTCGCCCCCGCTGCCCCGGTCCTCCTTGTACTTCCAGTGCGCGGCGATGCCGTACTCGGCGCGCCGGTGCATCGCGCGCGTACGGATCTGGAGCTCGACCGGGTTGCCCGAGGGCCCTATGACCGTCGTGTGCAGCGACTGGTACATGTTGAACTTGGGCATCGCGATGTAGTCCTTGAACCGGCCGGGCACCGGGTTCCACCGCGCGTGGATGGTCCCCAGGGCCGCGTAGCAGTCGCGGACGCTGTCCACCAGGACCCGCACGGCGATGAGGTCGTAGATCTCGTCGAAGCCGCAGTTGCGGGCGATCATCTTCTGGTAGATCGAGTAGTAGTGCTTGGGCCGCCCGCGCACGGTGGCCTTGAGCTTGGACTCGCGCAGGTCGGCCGAGACCGCCTCGATGACCTCCTGGAGGTAGACGTCGCGGCGCGGGGCGCGCTCGGACACCAGGCGGGCGATCTCGTCGAAGCGCTTGGGGTAGAGGGTGGCGAAGGCCAGGTCCTCCAGCTCCCACTTGATGGTGTTCATGCCCAGCCGGTGGGCGAGGGGGGCGAAGATCTCCAGGGTCTCGCGGGCCTTCTTCTCCCGTTTGGCGCGGGAGGGCAGGTAGCGCAGGGTGCGCATGTTGTGCAGCCGGTCGCACAGCTTGATGACCAGCACGCGGATGTCGCGGGCCATGGCCACGACCATCTTGCGCACGGTCTCGGCCTGGGTGGCCTCGCCGTACTTGACCTTGTCGAGCTTGGTGACCCCGTCGACCAGCTCGGCGATCTCGTCGCCGAAGTCCGAGCGCAGCTCGCCCAGGGAGTAGTCGGTGTCCTCGACGGTGTCGTGCAGGAGGGCGGCGGCCAGGGTGGCCTCCTGCATACCCAGCTCGGCGAGGATCGTGGCGACGGCGAGGGGGTGGGTGATGTAGGGGTCGCCGCTCTTGCGCTTCTGGTCGCGGTGGTGGTGGGCCGCGACCTCGTAGGCGCGCTCGACCAGCCGCACGTCCACCTTGGGATGGGTGGCCCGCACTGTCTTGATCAGTGGTTCGAGCACCGGGTTCATCGTCACTCCCCGCTGGGCGCCGAGTCGGGCGAGCCTTCTGCGTACTCGCACCGTGGAGGGCGTGGTGGAGGGGGACGGCTGCCGCGTGGCCCCCGCTCCGGAGACGTGGGGGGG
>NZ_QPFC01000219.1:0-3907 GCF_003427465.1 Nocardiopsis sp. TNDT3
GCGCGGACGTCCGCGCTCCGACGCCGGGGACCGCGAGGGCCGTCCGGGACCGCTCAGGAACGTTCCTTCTCCTCCGCAGCCCGGGCCTCGGCCTGCTCCCGGGCGAGCCTGTCCAGCCAGTGCACGATGCCGGACACGTTGGCCTCCGCACCGCTGAGGGTGTCCAGGATCGCGGCGGACTCCGCGGGCAGCTCCGGCGGCATCGGCGCGTAGCGCGAGACCACCTTGTCGCGCACCATGGCGATCGCGTGGTCCAGGTCGCCGGTGCTGCCGTGGGACTCGCGCACTGTCTCCACCCACAGCCGGAGCTCGGACTCGGCCCGGTCGAGGGTCTCGGGGACCGAGGTGACCGCGCCGAAATGGGAGAACATCAGCCGCTGGGCGTCGATGTCCCCGAACAGCCGCAGGGTGCGCAGGCACGCCTCCATGTCGAAGTCCGGCGGCGGCGTGGCCGGGCTGACCTCTCCGGTGAGCGGCTTGTACACGCCCAGCGCGTCGCCGACGTACAGGTCGCCGGTGAGGGTGTCGACCAGGCCCATGTGGTGCTTGGCGTGGCCGGGGGCGTAGTGCGTCACCAGTCGGCGCCCGCCGCCCAGGTCGATCTCCCCGGTCTCGGCCACCGACCGGATACGGGTCGCCTCGGTGGGGTTCATCCGTCCGAACAGGCTGTCCAGCCGGTCGCCCCACACCATCTCGGCGCTGCGCATCAGCCTGCTCGGGTCGGCCAGGTGGCGGGCGCCGCGCTCGTGCACGACGATCTCGGCGTTGGGGAACAGGGCGGCCATGTCTCCGGTGCCGCCCGCGTGGTCCAGGTGGATGTGGGTGACCACGATGGTGGCCAGGTCCGCGGGAGCCAGCCCGAGGCGGGTGACGGCCTCGTGCAGGACCCGCGCGGAACCGGCGGTGCCGACCTCGACGATGCAGGGCCGTTGGGAGCGGATGAGGTAGCTCGACACGATCCCCGGGTATCCGGCGAGCATCGTGTCGATGGCGAAGATGTCGTCGCCCAGCGGGGTGATCCCCTCGGGCAGACCGCTCACGTCCACGTCGTCGTGCACTGCAAGCACCCCTGTTCCTCGGTCGTCGTGGGGTTCGGCGGGGCCGAACCGGACAGGATCCGACTCTAGGACAAGGGTGTCACGGCTGGTCGGGGCGGGGCTCGGCCCGGTCCTCGCCGGAGGGGTGCGCGGAGCGCGGCCGGTGCCGGGACGGGTTGTCCACAGCCTCGCGACGGGCCTTTCGCTCGGACCCTCGCCGGGGGATCCTGGTGGGAGAGCGCACGCCCCCACCGCACGCGGACGGCCGGACCTTCGGTCTCCTGCCCCGCGCCCCTGCTCCGCGTCGCGCCCGTCTCCTCGCTCTCCACCCATGGGAGGACGTCCACATGCAGCAGGAGTCCGCGGTCGCCCCGAGCCGGACCGCCCCCGACACCCCGTCCCCGCGGCAGGACCCGTGTGAGTCCGAGCACCGCAACGAGATCCTCGTGGCCGGGCGGATCACCGCCCGGCCCCTCATCCGCGAGCTGCCCAGCGGCGACCGGTTGGCCACCTGGCGGGTCTGTGTGGCCCGCCCCCGCGACAGCCGCTACCGCGGGCGCCGGTCCGACTCGATCACCTGCACCAGTTTCGACCGCGACCTGCACGAGGGGATACGCGCCTGGCGGCTGGGCGACGTGGTCCGGATGACCGGGGAGCTGCGCCGCCGCACCTGGCGCGGCCGGGAGGGCGTACGCAGCGTGTGCGAGGTGGAGGCCAGGACCGCGACCCTGGTCCGGGCGGCCGACGGCCCCGCGGCCGGGGCGGTGCGGCGGTGAGGGCCCGCCGCGTGGGCTCACCAGCCCAGGCGGGACAGCGCCTCGCGTGCGGCCGGGCCGGACGGGTCCGCCGCCCGGTCCGCCCAGACCGCGACGCACAGCGCGCGCAGCCCGTCCAGCCGGTCCCCGTCCCCCTCGACGCGTGGTGCGCCGCCGGTGACGGTCACCGTCCACCCCGCGCAGCGGGTGCGGTCGCCCTCGCGGACGACGGCCGGGTGCGTGTGGTTCATGCCCGACAGGTCCCACGCCAGGTAGCTGGGGCGCTGGTGCTCGGGCGCGGCGAGGGCGTCCATCGGGGTGGCCACCCCCGTCAGCACCAGCATCCCCGCCGCGCCGTGGGCGGTCGCGCCCTCGATGTCGGTGTCCAGCCGGTCGCCCACGATCAGCGGGTTGCGCGCTCCGGTGCGCAGGATGCCCTCCTCGTGCAGGGGGCGCATGGGCTTTCCGGCGACGACGGGTTCGACCCCGGTGGCGTTGGCGATGACCCGGACGAAGGACCCGTTGCCGGGGGTCAGGCCCCACTCGCTGGGTGCGGTGGCGTCGTTGTTGCTGGCCACGTAGAACGCGCCGCGCCGGACCGCGACCGTGCCCTGGTCGAGCAGGTCGCGGGTCATGTGCCGGGAGTAGCCCTGCACCACGGCCACCACCGAGGGGCTGTCGACCGACACCGGGCGCAGCCCCATCCTGCGCACCGCCTGGCGCAGCGCGGTGTCGCCCACCACCAGTACGTCCGAACCCGCGGGGTGGTGTTCGCCGACCAGGCGGGCGGCGGCCTCCGCGGAGGTCACCACGTCCCCGGGGGCGGCGCCCACGCCCAGTTCGGTCAGGTGCTCGGCGATGCGCGCCGGGGTGCGCCCGGCGTTGTTGGTCACGAACGCCACCCGCGCTCCGGCGGCCCGCGCCTTGCCCACCGCCTCCGGTGCCGCCGGTACGGCCCTCGGGCCGATGTAGACGACCCCGTCCAGGTCCAGGAGCATCGCGTCGTGGATCTCGTTCAGGGGGCGGTCTGCGGCGAGCAGGGACATGGCGGAGAACCCGTTCCGTGTGATGGCGGTGGTCGTCTCCCAGGCTATGGCGCGGGTCCCCTCGGCCGGGACCGTCCGCCCGGGGCCGGGATGTGCGCTGTGTCGCTGACCCACCGGCACCGCGGCGGGCGCCGGATGCTCCGGTGCGGAGGTCACCTGTCCCGGTTCACGGTCATCCAGCTGGACGCGAAGGCCACCGCTCCCGGGAGGGAGAACAGCCGTGCGGTGGCCTCGCCCACCGGGCCCGAGGTCACGGCTCCGGTGTTCTCGAAGTCGGCGCCCAGCCGTGCGAAGTCCTCCTCGTCCAGGAGCACGTCGGTGAAGTCCACCCACGTCCGGCCGCCGTCCGGGGCCAGGACCGCGCACCCGGACCGCTCCAGGCGGGGCCGGGGGATGCGGTACTCGGCCAGGTGGAAGGCGGTGCAGGAGTCGAACCCCGTGCCCAGCAGCAGGACCTTGGCCCGGACGCGTTCCAGCGCGGCGAGCGGGGAGTCCTCGCCCAGGCGGCAGTCGACCGGGTGGTGTGCCATGAGGTCGCGGGCGCGGGGGCCCAGCGCGGCGAAGGAGGTCTGCGGGTTCGCGCTGCGGACCGCGCCGGGCCAGGTGCGCACCATCTCCGGGACGCGGCCCATGAACCTGCTCGGTGTCAGGCGCGGATCGAACCCGGGCGCCTGCGCGCGGATGACCGGCCACCAGTCCTCGGGGACCGGGGGGTCGCGCCACCCGGCGGGGTCGGTGTTGTCCATGGTCTGGGTGGGCACGACGAGCGTTCCCCGGGAGCCGACGGCGTCCACGAGGGCCTGCACGAGGGCCTGTTCACCGCCGCACACCCAGCCCAGCGCGCTGAGGGAGGTGTGCACGAGGAGGGTGTCGGCGGGCGCGACCCCCAACGCGGTCAGGTCGCGGGCCAGGGAGGCCCGGGTCTGGGGCCGGCCGGGGTTCTTCGCTTCGGCGGGCACGCTGGGGACTCCTCGGCTGGAAGGGAACGGAGCGGATCACCATGGGTACAGCAGTCGGCCGGTGCCGGGCCAGTGGATATCGGGAGGCCGGGGGAGGCGCGCCGGGGGGT
>NZ_QPFC01000220.1:0-4053 GCF_003427465.1 Nocardiopsis sp. TNDT3
CTGCCCGACCCCCGCTCACTCCACCAGCCCCACGGCGTCCACGGCCCCAGCCGCGTCCACGACCACGCAGCCTTCGCCTGGACCGACGCCGACTGGACCGGGCGCCCCCTCGCGGGCGCCGTCGTCTACGAACTCCACGTGGGCACCTTCACCCCCCAGGGCACCCTCGCCGCCGTCGCCGACCACCTCGACCACCTGGCCGACCTCGGCGTCACCCACGTCGAACTCATGCCGGTCAACGCCTTCGACGGCACCCACGGCTGGGGCTACGACGGCGTCCTGTGGGCGGCTGTCCACGACCCCTACGGCGGCCCCGACGCCCTCAAGGCCCTCGTCGACGCCTGCCACCGCCGCGGCCTGGCCGTCCTGCTCGACGTGGTCTACAACCACCTCGGCCCCTCGGGCGCCTACATGCCCCGCTTCGGCCCCTACTTCCGCGGCGAGAACGCCTGGGGCCCCTCCCTCAACCTGGACGGCCCCGACTCCGACCCGGTCCGCCGCACGGTCCTGGACAACGCCCTGGACTGGCTGCGCCACTACCACCTGGACGGGCTGCGCCTGGACGCCGTGCACGCCCTGCGCGACGACCGCGCCACCCCGCTGCTGGCCGAACTCGCCGAGGAGGTGGACGCCCTCGCCACCGCCCTGAACCGGCCGCTGTCCCTGGTTGCCGAGTCCGACCGCAACGACCCCCGCACCGTCCTGCCCCGCGAGGCGGGCGGCCTGGGCATGACCGCCCAGTGGTCCGACGACCTCCACCACGCCCTGCACGTCGCCCTCACCGGGGAGACGCACGGCTACTACGCCGACTTCGCCGACCCGGGGGCGCTGCCCGCCGCGCTCACCCGAGCGTTCTGGCACGCGGGCACCCGCTCCAGCTTCCGCGGCCGCACCCACGGCGCGCCCGTGGACACCGCGCGCGTCCCCGGCAGCCGCTTCCTGGCCTACCTGAGCACCCACGACCAGATCGGCAACCGGGCCCGGGGCGACCGCATGGGCGAACACCTCTCCCCTGGCCTGCTCGCCTGCGGCGCCGCGCTGGTGCTGTGCTCCCCCTACACCCCCATGATCTTCATGGGGGAGGAGTGGGGGGCCGCCACGCCCTGGCCGTTCTTCGCCTCCTTCACCGACCCCGACCTGGTCAGGGGCGTGCGCGAGGGACGCCGCCGCGAGTTCGCCGCGCTGGGGTGGGCCGAGGAGGAGATCCCCGACCCCATGGACCCGGCCACCCGCGACGGCGCCGTCCTGGACTGGTCCGAGCCCGGACGCGAACCGCACGGGCTGGTCCTGGACACCTACCGGGCGCTCATCGCCCTGCGGCGCGTGGAACCGGAGCTGTCCGACCCGCGCCTGGACCGCTCCTCGGTCGAGGTGGGCGGCGGCGGACGCCTGCTCGTCCTGGCCCGGGGAAGCCTGCGCGTGGTGTGCAACCTGGACGCCGACGGCGCCGAGGTGGAGCTGGACGCGGCCCCGCGCGAACTCCTGCTCGCCAACGGCGAGCCCAGGACCGCGGGGTCCACCGTCACCGTGCCGGGGGAGTGCTTCGCGGTCCTGAGGGTGTAGCCGCCCGGGCGGGACGCGGTGGCGCGCTCCCGCGCGCGGGCCCGCCCGGGAGCGCCGGAACGTCACCGCGGCCCCCTAACCTCGGTACGGCCCGCGATCCCATGACGGAAAGGCAGCACATGAGCGGCGACGCCTGGACACTCGACCGGAGCTTCGAGGCTCCCAACGGAACCGTGCGCTGGGCCCGGTTCGGGGACGGGGACCCGGTCGTGCTGCTGCACGGCACACCCTTCTCCTCCCACGTCTGGCGCCACGTCGCCCGCGCCCTGAGCGCCCGGTACACCGTCCACGTGTGGGACATGCCCGGCTACGGGGCCTCGGCCAAGCACGAGGGGCAGGACGTGTCGCTGGCCGCCCAGCAGGCCGCGTTCACCGCCCTGCTCGACCACTGGGGACTGGAGCGCCCCGCCGTGGTGGCGCACGACTTCGGCGGCGCCGTGGCCCTGCGCTCGGCCGTCCTGGACGGGGCGGCCTACGACCGCCTCGCCCTGGTCGACGCGGTCAGCGTCCGCCCCTGGGGCAGCGACTTCTTCCGCCTCGTCAACGCCAACGCCGACGTGTTCGCCGCGCTGCCCCCGCACCTGCACGAGGCTCTGGTGCGCGCCTACGTCTCCTCCGCCGCGCACCGCGAACCCCGCGGCGACGTCCTGGACGCGCTCGTGCGCCCCTGGCTGGGCGCGGACGGCCAGCCCGCGTTCTACCGGCAGATCGCGCAGGCGGACGAGCGCCACACCGCCGAGGTCGAGGACGCCTACGCCGACCTCGACCTGCCGGTGCTGGTTGTGTGGGGCGAGGAGGACACCTGGCTCCCCCTGGACCGCGGCCGACGGCTCGCCGCCGCGATCCCCGGGGCGCGACTGCGCGTCCTGCCCGGGGCCGGGCACCTCGTCCAGGAGGACGCACCGGCCGAACTGACCGCCGCCCTCCTGGACTTCCTGGGCTGAGGGCGCCCGGGCCGGTCAGCCGACCGGCCCGGTGAACACCATCTCCTCGCCGTCGTGGCGGACGACGATCCTCAGCTCCTCGCTCCCGGGCGCGACGTCGCACCCCATCGGGAACGCGTAGGAGCCCGCCTCGGTCTCGCCGAGGGCGATCTCGCCCTCGGCGGCCGTCTCGGCTCCGCCCGCCTCGCACACGGTCTCGAACTCGCCGAAACCGAGCACCCGCCCCAGGTCCGGCACCTCCACCTCCAGGGTGAAGTCCGCGCGCCCGCCCCCGGGGAAGGAGACGTCGTCCACGGTGTAGACGACGTCGGCCTCCCCGCGGAACTCGTGCTCGTAGGCGCCGACGGGGTGGGCGACGCGGTACGACTCGTCGAAGGCCCCCGACGACTCCTGTGCCGCGCAGCCGAGCGCGGACAGGACGAGGGCGAGGGACAGGGGGAGGAGAGAGGTGCGCATGCGCCCAGAATAGGGCGGAACGCACCCGTCCTCCCGACGAGGACGGGCGTGCGGACGGCGGTCGCGCGACGCGCGGGCTCAGCCCTCCAGCGCCCGGAAGACCTCCAGCCACTGCCCCGGGTCCACGTGCCCGACGGGCGTACCGGCAGCGATCCCGGCCCGGGCCAGCGCCCGGTCCACCCGCCGGGCGGGGTGGGCGCGGCGCAGCGACGCGCCCAGCGATCCGCCCGCGCCCCCGAAACCCAGCTCGACCAGGCGCCGGTAGCCGTTCATCCGCCCCGGGTCCACCAGGGGCGTCCGGCGCCTGCGCAACACCAGGATGCCCGAATCCACCCGGGGCACCGGCCGGAACCGCTGCCGGTCGATCCGCCCGGCCAGCGACCACGACCACTCCGGCCAGGTCAGCACCGTCAACCGGCTCCACCGACCGAACCCGCCGGTGCGCTTGCGCGCGTACTCCAGCTGGGTGACGAGGGTGGCGGAGACCAGGCCCCGCGCGTCCAGGCACCAGCGCACGATGTCGGCGGTGCGCGCGTAGGGGATGTTGCCCACCAGGTGGAACTCGCCCCGCGGCGGGCGCACCCGGGTGAAGTCGGCCCGCACCACCCGCACCCCGCTCGCGGGCTCGCGGTAGCGCGCGGAGAGCCGTTCGGCCAGGCGCGGGTCGATCTCGTAGGCCAGGACCCGGCGGGCGGCCGGGGCCAGGAAGCGGGTGAGGGCGCCCTCGCCCGGTCCCACCTCCACCACCAGGTCGGCCGGGCCGATCCCGGACACCGCCACCACGCGGCGTGCGGCGCCCGGGTCGGCGAGGAAGTTCTGGGAGAAGCGGCGCCGGTTGTCACCGGCACCCGTGCGACGTGAGCGTTCGGTACGTGCCACGGAAGGTCCGTTCCAGCCACCCTGCGGTGGCCGACGAGGACGGGCGGCACGGACGGGCGCGCCACACGGCGCGCGACAACGCGAAAGGAGGTCCGGGCAGCCCGTCCGAGGGAAGAAGGGACGCGACTGTGCCTGGACCGGAGGGTCACACGGGAAGGAGGAGGTGTCGTCCGCGGTCGTCGCCGGGCCGACCGCCGTGCGGGCGCGCGTG
>NZ_QPFC01001444.1:0-1082 GCF_003427465.1 Nocardiopsis sp. TNDT3
CGCGCCTCCCGCGGGCACCACCACGGTCACGGGCGCCGACGGCAACCAGACGGTCCTCCCCGCCCCGCCGCCTCCCCCCGGAGGGACGACGGACACCACCACCGGTACGACGCCGGAGACCGCTCCCCTTGGAGGCGAGAGGGGCGGGGACGACTCCCCGAACGACCGGCCGCCGCAGGACCCGCCGACCCTGGGGCAGCGCCGCGCCCAGGCTCTCCACCGCGCCGGTGCCTTCTTCGAGCACGTGAGAACCCATTTCGGCGACAGGGACCAGACCCCCGGACTGCGGGAGCAGGTGTACCGGGCCCTCTCCGAGAACGGATTCACGCGCAAGCGCGTGTCGTACCTCTCCCGGTCGCCCGGGAACGGTCAGCGGATCGAGCAGTCCCTGTCGTCGGAGGTACTCGCCACGGACAAGAGCACGACCAGCCGGTTCGGCTCCCGCTCCCGCCACGAGATGAGCAGCCGTCTCTGGTCACCGCACAAGGTCCGGGTCACCAACGTCACCAGGTCCGAGATGGGCGCCGTCACCGACTTCCGCCCTGTCGACGCCCAGATGCGGTGGGGCGGCGGCAGCGAGACGGCCCTGTCCGCGGTCTCCTCCCGGAGCGGCAACCTCGGACTCAGGTTCGGCGGGGGCGGAGCCCGCAACCCGAACCCGCCCGGTTCCGACGACTCCCTGCCGAACCAGGCCGTCAGGCCGATCCCGGTGTTCGGAACCTCCCTCTCCCGCACGTTCTTCTCCCGCGGCAGGTCGCACAACCAGTCGTCCACGTTCTCGTCGTCGGTGCTGTTCATCCCGAACAACACCAAGGCCTACGCCTTCCGCGCCTCCGGCCGCATCACCCTCCTCACCGAGTCCCTGAAGAACTGGAGCATCGGCCCGACCCTGGACTGGAAGACCCTGTTCCGCGGGTGGACCCGTCCGGTCTCGGATCTGGCCTCGGGTTACGTGCACTCCCGCGACGCCCAGGAAGAAGGGATGGTCCAGGACCGGGCGACCCGCGACGGCGACAGCGTGGACCTGAGCCCCCACGACAACCCGGACAAGCCCGAGAACGCGCGGGTGCGTCCCGGGTTCG
>NZ_QPFC01001445.1:0-10320 GCF_003427465.1 Nocardiopsis sp. TNDT3
GACGCGGGACCCAGACCGTCGTCGAGCGGGTCGCGCGTACCGCCCGCGGGGGCGTCGTCCCAGGGCTGGGCGCCCCGGTCGGCGTTCCAGGTGCCGCGGTCACCGGCGGAGCCGGGGTCCCAGGGCCGGGTGCCCTCCGCCGGGCCGCCGCTGCCGGAGGCCTCCGGCCAGGGAGCGGGGTCCCGGTCGCCGCCGCCGGGAGCGTCGACGTCCCGGGAGGAGGGCGAACGGGTCCCGTCCTCCCACGACCGGGCGCCGGGGGCCGGGGCGTCCCACGAGGCCGTGCCGAGGCCGTCGTCGAGCGGATCGCGCCGATCGGCGACCGGAGCGTCCTCCCAGGGCTGGCCACCGGACGCACCGGAGGCGGAAGCGTCGTCCCACGGCTGTCCGGACGCACCGGAGGCCGGGGTGTCCCAGGACCGGGGCCCGTCGGCCGGACCGCCCTGCGCCGAACCCGCGGTCGCGGGAGGGTCGGGCCACAGCGCCGACGCACCGCGGTCATCGCCGCGGGCGGGCGCGTCGGCGTCCCGGGCCGCGGAGCCGCGCGCGCCGCCGACGGTGTCGGACGGCGCCTCCCAGGAGGGCGCGTTCCGGTCGTCGTCCAGCGGTGCGCCGGAACCCCACGGCTGTTCGGCGGCCGTGGAGGAGCCGGGTGCGGAGGAGTGCTCGTCCCGGGGCTGTCCGGTGTCCGGGGCGTCCCGGTCGTCCAGCGCGGGGATCTCCTGGGTCCGGGGACCGTCGGACCAGGCCTCGGGCCGGTCGGTGCCCCGCTCCGACGGGAGCGGGACCTGGGCGCTGGCCGCGACGCTCGGCAGGGAGGGCTCCTCGGCCTCCCCCGGAATCCTGGTCAGCGGCTGGTAGGCCGCGGACCCGGCGCCCGGGTAGGAGATCCCGTGGGAGACGGGGGGCGGCGGTCCGCCCAGCGCCTCCGGATAGGGCTCCACCATGGCCGGACGGGACGAACTCAGCCCCGCGTACCCCCCGCTGTCCGGGAAGACCGTGTCAGCGGTCCCCTCGGATTCGAGCGGGTCCTGGTAGTCCGACTGTGTGCGGTAGCGGTTCTCGCTCGGCTTGAACCACGAGTCCTCCGCGTCGGAGTCCCGCCGTTCGCCCCCGTTGTCAGTCACCTGTGCCTCTCCCGCCAGCGCAGTAGCGCCGTCTTCCGTCCGCGTCAGCGGACCCTGTGCGCGGAACGGCGGCGGTACCACCCCCCGCGAGGGGTGGCATACCGCCGCCGTCAGTCAAGCAAACCGCTTCTACCGGTTGTACGGTCCGAAGTCGTACTCCTCCAGCGGAACGGCCTCGCCCGAACCCTGTCCGAAGGTGTACTCGCTCGGCTCCTCGTACCCGGAGACCGAGTACATCGAGGCCTTGGCCTCCTCGGTCGGCTCCACCCGGATGTTGCGGTACTGCGGAATGCCGGTACCGGCCGGGATGAGCTTACCGATGATGACGTTCTCCTTGAGGCCGAGGAGCGGGTCGCTCTTGCCGTGGATCGCGTTCTCGGTGAGCACCCGGGTGGTCTCCTGGAAGGAGGCCGCGGACAGCCAGGACTCCGTGGCCAGCGAGGCCTTGGTGATACCCAGCAGCACCGGACGCCCGGCCGCGGGCTGACCGCCCTCGGACACGACGCGGCGGTTGATCCGCTCGAACTTCGGCCGCTCGACCATCTCACCGGGCAGCAGCTCGGTGTCGCCCGACTCCAGGATGTTCACCCGCTTGAGCATCTGGCGGACGATGATCTCGATGTGCTTGTCGTGGATGGACACACCCTGCGACTTGTACACCTCCTGGACCTCGGACACCAGGTGCTGCTGCACCGCGCGCGGGCCCTGGATGCGCAGGACCTCGTGCGGGTTGATCGCACCCTGGATCAGCTGCTGGCCGACCTTGACGTGGTCGCCGTCGGTGACGAGCAGCTGGGCGCGCATCGGGACCGGGTAGGCGATCTCGTCCGTGCCGTCGTCGGGGATGACGACGATCTTGCGGCTCTTCTCGGTGTCGTCGATCCGGATCCGGCCCTCCATCTCGGAGATCGGGGCCACACCCTTGGGGATGCGGGCCTCGAAGAGCTCCTGGACACGGGGCAGACCGTGGGTGATGTCCTGACCGGCCGAACCACCCATGTGGAAGGTACGCATGGTCAGCTGGGTGCCGGGCTCACCGATGGACTGGGCCGCGATGATACCGATCGCCTCACCGACGTCCACCGGCTTGCCGGTCGCCATGGAGCGGCCGTAGCAGGTGGTGCAGACGCCGATCTTGGCCTCGCAGACCAGCGACGAGCGCACGCGGACGCGGGTGATCCCGGCCTCGATGAGCTTGTCGATGTTCTGCTCGGAGGTGTCGCTCAGGGCGGGGAGGACGATGTTGCCCTCCGCGTCCACCGCGTCCTCGGCGATGGTCCGGCCGAAACCGGTGTTCTCGACGTTGTGCTTGCGCACGACGACGCCGGCGGCGTTCTTCTCGCCGATCTCGTGCCAGAGCGAGCGCTCCGTGCCGCAGTCGATCTCGCGGACGATGACGTCCTGCGCCACGTCCACCAGACGACGGGTCAGGTAACCCGAGTCGGCGGTACGCAGGGCGGTGTCGGCCAGGCCCTTGCGCTGGCCGTGCGTGGAGATGAAGTACTCCAGCACGGACAGGCCCTCGCGGTAGGAGGACTTGATCGGACGCGGGATCGTCTCACCCTTGGTGTTGGAGACCAGGCCGCGGATACCGGCGATCTGGCGCACCTGCATCGGGTTGCCTCGGGCACCGGACTGGACCATCATCCACACCGGGTTGTCGGCGGGGAAGTTGCTCTCCATGTCCTGGGCGACCTCGGTGGTGGCCTGCGTCCACACCTCGGTGAGCTCCTGACGGCGCTCGTCGTCGGTGATGAGACCGCGGTCGTACTCGCGCTGGATCTTGTCCGCCTTGCGCTCGTACCCCTCCAGGATCTCGGTCTTGCGCGGCGGCGCGACGACGTCCTCGATGCCGATGGTCAGACCGGACCGGGTGGCCCAGTGGTAACCGGCGTCCTTGAGGGCGTCCAGCGTCGTGGCGACCTGGACCTTGGGGTAGTTCTCGGCGAGGTCGTTGACCAGCGTCGAGACCTGCTTCTTGCCCACCTGGAAGTTGACGTACGGGTAGTCGACCGGGGTGGTCTCGTTGAACAGGTACCGGCCCAGGGTGGTCTCCAGGGTGTACGGCTCCCCCGGCGTCCAGCCCTCCGGCGGCGTCCAGTCCTTCGGCGCCGGGGCGCCGTCGGCGATCCGGAGCTTGATCCTCGCCTGGAGGTCGAGGTCCCCCAGGTCGTAGGCCATGATGCCCTCGGCCGGGGAGAGGAACGAGCGTCCCTCGCCCTTGGCTCCGAGCTTCTCCGTCGTCAGGTAGAACAGGCCGATGATCATGTCCTGGGTGGGCATGGTCACGGGCTTGCCGTCGGACGGCTTGAGGATGTTGTTGGTGGCCAGCATCAGCAGCCGCGCCTCGGCCTGGGCCTCGGCGGACAGCGGCAGGTGCACGGCCATCTGGTCGCCGTCGAAGTCGGCGTTGAACGCCGTGCACACGAGCGGGTGGATCTGGATGGCCTTGCCCTCGACCAGCTGCGGCTCGAAGGCCTGGATGCCCAGGCGGTGCAGCGTCGGGGCGCGGTTGAGCAGGACCGGGTGCTCGGTGATGACCTCTTCGAGGACGTCCCACACGACCGGGCGGGACCGCTCGACCATGCGCTTGGCGCTCTTGATGTTCTGCGCGTGGTTCAGGTCCACCAGGCGCTTCATCACGAAGGGCTTGAACAGCTCCAGCGCCATCTGCTTGGGCAGGCCGCACTGGTGCAGCTTGAGCTGCGGGCCGACGACGATGACCGAACGGCCGGAGTAGTCGACGCGCTTGCCCAGCAGGTTCTGGCGGAAGCGGCCCTGCTTGCCCTTGAGCATGTCGGACAGCGACTTGAGCGGACGGTTGCCCGGACCGGTGACCGGGCGGCCCCGGCGGCCGTTGTCGAACAGCGCGTCGACGGCCTCCTGGAGCATCCGCTTCTCGTTGTTGACGATGATCTCGGGCGCGCCGAGGTCGAGCAGCCGCTTGAGGCGGTTGTTGCGGTTGATGACACGGCGGTACAGGTCGTTGAGGTCGGAGGTCGCGAAGCGGCCACCGTCCAGCTGCACCATCGGACGCAGGTCCGGCGGGATGACCGGGATGCAGTCCAGCACCATGCCCATGGGGCTGTTGGTGGTGTTGAGGAACGCCGAGACGACCTTGAGCCGCTTCAGGGCGCGGGCCTTCTTCTGGCCCTTGCCGGTGCGGATGATCTCCCGGAGCCTCTCGGCCTCCACGTCCAGCTCGAAGTTGGCCAGACGGTCCTGGATGGCCTGGGCGCCCATGCCGCCGCGGAAGTACTTACCGAAGCGGTCCCGCATCTCGCGGTAGAGCATCTCGTCGCCCTCGAGGTCCTGGACCTTGAGGTTCTTGAACCGGTTCCAGACCTCGTCGAGGCGGTCGATCTCACGCTGGGCGCGGTCGCGCAGCTGGCGCATCTCGCGCTCGGCGCCCTCACGCACCTTGCGGCGGGCGTCGCCCTTGGCCCCCTGCTCCTCCAGCTCGGCGAGGTCGGCCTCCAGCTTGCGGTGGCGGTCCTCGACGGTGGAGTCGCGGCGCTGCTCCAGGTGCTGCTTCTCGACCGAGATCCGCGCCTCCAGGGACTGGAGGTCGCGCTCACGGGCCTCGGTGTCCACCCACGTGACCATGTAGGCGGCGAAGTAGATGATCTTCTCGAGATCCTTCGGCGCCAGGTCCAGCAGGTAGCCCAGGCGGGAGGGCACGCCCTTGAAGTACCAGATGTGCGTGACGGGAGCGGCCAGCTCGATGTGGCCCATCCGCTCACGGCGCACCTTGGCACGGGTCACCTCGACGCCGCAGCGCTCACAGATGATGCCCTTGAAGCGGACGCGCTTGTACTTGCCGCAGTAGCACTCCCAGTCGCGGGTCGGACCGAAGATCTTCTCGCAGAAGAGTCCGTCCTTCTCGGGCTTGAGGGTGCGGTAGTTGATGGTCTCGGGCTTCTTGACCTCGCCGTGCGACCACTGGCGGATGTCGTCGGCCGTGGCCAGGCCGATGCGCAGCTCGTCGAAGAAGTTGACGTCGAGCACTTAATTCGTCCCCTGCTCTCGAAGAATGCGGAAGTTAGACCTCTTCGACACTGCTCGGCTCCCGCCGACCCAGGTCGATTCCCAGTTCTTCCGCCGCGCGGAAGACGTCCTCGTCGCTGTCCCGCATCTCGATGGACATACCGTCACTGGACAGCACCTCCACGTTCAGACAGAGCGACTGCATCTCCTTGATGAGCACCTTGAAGGACTCAGGGATGCCCGGCTCGGGGATGTTCTCGCCCTTGACGATGGCCTCGTAGACCTTGACCCGTCCCACCACGTCGTCGGACTTGATGGTGAGCAGCTCCTGGAGGGCGTAGGCGGCGCCGTAGGCCTCCAGCGCCCACACCTCCATCTCACCGAAGCGCTGACCGCCGAACTGCGCCTTACCGCCCAGCGGCTGCTGGGTGATCATGGAGTACGGGCCGGTGGAGCGCGCGTGGATCTTGTCGTCCACGAGGTGGTGGAGCTTGAGGATGTACTTGTAGCCGACGGAGATCGGCTCGGCGAAGGGCTCGCCGGTGCGGCCGTCGAACAGACGCGCCTTGCCGTCCTCGTTGATCAGGCGGTTGCCGTCCGCGTTGGGGCGCACCGACTTGATCAGGCCGCTGAGCTCGTCGCCGCGCAGGCCGTCGAAGACCGGCGTGGCCACGCGGGAGTCCGGCGGCACGTCGGTGGCGCCGATGGCCTCCAGCGACTTCTGCCACTCCTCCTCGACCCCCTCGACCAGCCAGCCGTTCTTGGCCAACCAGCCCAGGTGGACCTCCAGGACCTGGCCGACGTTCATACGGCCGGGCACGCCCAGCGGGTTGAGGATGATGTCGACCGGCGTCCCGTCCTCCAGGAAGGGCATGTCCTCCTGGGGCAGGATCTTGGAGATGACGCCCTTGTTGCCGTGGCGGCCCGCGAGCTTGTCACCGTCGGTGATCTTGCGCTTCTGGGCCACGTAGACGCGGACCATCTCGTTGACGCCGGGGGCGAGCTCGTCGCCGTCCTCGCGGCTGAACACGCGGACGCCGATGACCTTGCCGGTCTCGCCGTGCGGCACCTTGAGCGAGGTGTCGCGGACCTCGCGCGCCTTCTCTCCGAAGATCGCGCGCAGCAGGCGCTCCTCCGGGGTCAGCTCGGTCTCGCCCTTGGGCGTGACCTTGCCGACGAGGATGTCGCCGTCCACGACCTCGGCGCCGATGCGGATGATGCCCCGGTCGTCGAGGTCGGCCAGGACCTCCTCGCTGACGTTGGGGATCTCGCGGGTGATCTCCTCCGGGCCCAGCTTGGTGTCGCGGGCGTCGACCTCGTGCTCCTCGATGTGGATCGAGGACAGGACGTCGTCCTGCACCAGGCGCTGGGAGAGGATGATCGCGTCCTCGTAGTTGTGGCCCTCCCAGGACATGTACGCCACGAGCAGGTTCTTGCCCAGCGACATCTCACCCTGGTCGGTGGAGGGGCCGTCCGCGAGGACCTGGCGCTCCTCGACCCGCTGGCCCTCGGCCACGATCGGCCGCTGGTTGAAGCAGGTGCCCTGGTTGGAGCGCTGGAACTTGCCCATGCGGTACGTCTTGCGCGTGCCGTCGTCGGCCATGACGGTGACGTAGTCGGCGGTGACGTCCTCGACGACACCGGCCTTCTGCGCCAGGACGACCTCACCGGCGTCGGTGGCGGCGCGGTACTCCATGCCGGTGCCGACGAACGGCGACTCGGCCATGAGCAGCGGCACGGCCTGGCGCTGCATGTTCGAGCCCATGAGGGCGCGGTTGGCGTCGTCGTGCTCCAGGAACGGGATCATGGCGGTGGCGACCGACACCATCTGGCGCGGCGACACGTCCATGTAGTCGACCTCGTCCGTGCTGACCTGCTCGAACTCACCGCCCTTGCGGCGCACGAGCACACCGGCCTCGGCGAAGGAGCCGTCGGGGTTCATCGGCGTGTTGGCCTGCGCGATGACGTGGAGGTCCTCCTCGTCCGCGGTCAGGTAGTCGACCTGGTCGGAGACCTTGCCGTCGATGATGCGGCGGTACGGGGTCTCCACGAAGCCGAAGGAGTTGACCCGGCCGTAGGCGGCGAGCGAGCCGATCAGACCGATGTTCGGTCCCTCGGGCGTCTCGATCGGGCACATGCGGCCGTAGTGCGAGGGGTGCACGTCGCGGACCTCGAAGCCCGCGCGCTCGCGGGACAGGCCGCCCGGGCCCAGCGCGGAGAGGCGGCGCTTGTGCGTCAGGCCCTCCAGCGGGTTGGTCTGGCCCATGAACTGCGACAGCTGCGAGGTGCCGAAGAACTCCTTGATGGAGGCCACGACCGGACGGATGTTGATCAGGGTCTGCGGCGTGATCGCCTCGACGTCCTGGGTGGTCATCCGCTCGCGGACGACGCGCTCCATGCGGGCCAGGCCCAGGCGGACCTGGTTCTGGATGAGCTCGCCGACGGTGCGCAGGCGGCGGTTGCCGAAGTGGTCGATGTCGTCGGTCTCGATCGGCCGGGGACCGTTGACGGTCTCCTTCTCGGTCTCACCCGCGTGCAGGCGGACGAGGTAGTCGATCGTGGCGACGATGTCCTCTTCGGTGAGGGTGCCCTGCCGGTAGTCGGTGTCCAGGCCGAGCTTCTTGTTGATCTTGTAACGGCCGACCTTGGCCAGGTCGTAGCGCTTGGGGTTGAAGTACAGGTTCTCCAGCAGCGCCTGGGCCGACTCCTTCGTGGGCGGCTCGCCGGGGCGCAGCTTGCGGTAGATGTCCAGCAGCGCGTCGTCGGTGCCCGCGGTGGGGTCCTTCTCCAGCGTGTTGCGGATGGACTCGTACTGGCCGAAGCGCTCCAGGATCTGGTCGGTGGTCCAGCCCAGCGCCTTGAGCAGGACGGTGACGCCCTGCTTGCGCTTGCGGTCGATGCGGACGCCGACGAAGTCGCGCTTGTCGACCTCGAACTCCAGCCAGGCGCCGCGGGACGGGATGACCTTGCAGCCGTAGAGGTCCTTGTCCGAGGTCTTGTCGACGGACTTGTCGAAGTACACGCCCGGGGAGCGCACCAGCTGGGACACGACGACGCGCTCGGTGCCGTTGATGATGAAGGTGCCGGTCTCGGTCATGAGCGGGAAGTCGCCCATGAACACCGTCTGGCTCTTGATCTCACCGGTGTCGTTGTTGATGAACTCCGCCGTGACGAACATCGGGGCGGAGTAGGTCATGTCCCTGTCCTTGCACTCATCCTCTGAGTACTTGGGCGGCTCGAACCGGTGGTCGCGGAACGACAGGGACATCGTGCCCGAGAAGTCCTCGATCGGGCTGATCTCCTCGAAGATCTCTTCGAGACCGGACTGCTCCGGAACGTCCTTGCGGCCAGCGTTTCGGGCCGTCTCAACCCGGGTCTTCCACCTGTCGTTGCCCAGCAGCCAGTCGAACGACTCGGTCTGAAGGGCGAGGAGGTTCGGGACCTCCAGTGGTTCCTGGATACGGGCGAAGGAAACGCGGTGCGGACCAAGGGCGTTAGCGGAGGCGTTGCGCGAGGCTGCCAACAGGGGTCCTTCCGAAGGCTTGTGGCGGTTGAAGCGCGCACGCCAGACGATCCGTCACGAGAGGGACCGCCGCAACGCGGTTGAGACGGTCACATCGAGCGGGAGCGGGCCACCGGAATGTCCGGAAAAATGGAGTGGCGGCAGCCTTCACCGGCACAGGGATCACCAAAGGGCAGCGCAAAAGAGCAGTGTAGCCGAACACCACACCGCTGTCCACTCACGGTCCACAGCGCCACTCACGACACCGGCAGGATCACCCCTGGAGGGCGATCCGTCAAGCCCGCTCCCGGCGGAGGAGCCCGGATTCCGGCTGCCCGGAACGGTCGGGCGACCTCGTCGGTGGACTGGTGCGCCTGCCCTGGCCCGGGGGTCGGGAGCCAACGACATCCGAAGGATTCCCCCGCCTCAGGCGGGTAAACACGTCCTCCGGGCCTCAGCGGGTTTCCCGGGACGGGAGATTAGCGCGTCCGGGGGACAGTTCGCACACGCACCCCCGGTTCCGGGACCTGCCGGATCCCCCTCAGCTTCGCACAGGGGACGGGACGAGCGGTGACGGACACGGCGGTGCGCGGGGAAAGGACTCCGGGCCCGCCCCAGGTCAACGCGCCGTCGGAGGCGCCGCGGCCCGGGCCCGGGCCGCGGGGGCGGAGGACACGGCGGGCACCGGCCCGGGGCGCGGGGAAAGGAAGGCCGCGGGGGCGCCGCGGTCTCGGGCCGGAGCGCGGAGGAGCGCGGGCCGGAGGGGCGCGGGAGGACCGCCCGGAGGCGGTGAGGGGTTCCAGGACGCACGAAGGCGGCCGCCCCTCCCCGGAAGGAGGGACGGCCGCCGGAAGCAGGCCAGCAGGCGCTCAGCGGCCCGCGTGGGACTACTTGAGGGTGACGGAGGCGCCAGCGCCCTCGAGAGCGGCCTTGGCCTTCTCGGCCGTCTCCTTGTTGACGCCCTCCAGCAGCGGCTTGGGAGCGTTGTCGACCAGGTCCTTGGCCTCCTTGAGGCCCAGGCTCGTGAGGCCGCGGACCTCCTTGATGACCTGGATCTTCTTGTCGCCAGCGCCCTCGAGGATGACGTCGAACTCGTCCTTCTCCTCGGCCTCGGCGGCGGCGCCGCCACCCTGGCCGGGAGCGGCGACGGCCACGGCGGCCGGAGCGGCGGCGGTGACGTCGAACTTGTCCTCGAAGAGCTTCACGAAGTCGGCCAGCTCGAGAAGGGTCATCTCCTCGAACGCGGCAAGCAGGTCCTCGTTGCTGAGCTTCGCCATGGTGCGATCTCTCTTTCTCTGCGGACACGCGGTCCTGTCGGGCCCGCGTGCGAGTCAGTGTCCGAGCGCCCTCGGCGCCCGGCGGGTTTCAAAAGGTCAGGCGGCTTCCTGGGAGCGCTTGTCCGCCAGGGCCTGCGCGAGACGCACAGTCTTGGAGGGCAGCGCCTGGAAGACGGCGGCGGCCTGGCCCTGCTTGGCCTTGAGCGCACCCGCCAGCTTCGCGAGGATGACCTCGCGGGACTCCAGATCGGCCAGCTTGGTGATGTCGTCGGCGCTCATCGACTTGCCGTCGATGACACCGCCCTTGATCACCAGGGGCGAGTTCGCCTTCGCGAAGTCACGCAGACCCTTGGCGGCCTCGACCACGTCACCGTGGACGAAGGCGATGGCGGACGGGCCCTCGAGCAGGTCCTTGACCTGCTCGTCG
>NZ_QPFC01001446.1:0-1277 GCF_003427465.1 Nocardiopsis sp. TNDT3
TCGGAGCCGCTGTCCGCCGCGCGCTCGGGTCCGGGAGCGGGCGGTGCCGCAGGCGCGTCCGCGTCCGCGCTCCGCGTGGGGGCCGGCGTGCCCTCGGCCGTGTCGGACGTCGTGGCCTCGGCGGCGCGCGCGGGGTCCCCAGAGCCCGCTACCGGCGCCCCGCTGTTCCGCGTCGCGCTCGCCCAAGGAGCGGAGGGCAGGGTGTCGCGGACGTACTGCGTGGTCAGGCTGCCGCCCGGGAGCCAGAGCCGTGCACGCGCCGGGTCGTGGCGGTCCCGGAGGTTGCGTTCGACGCCCCCCAGGAGTGTGGCGGCGTCCTCGGCCTTGTCCGCAGGGAAGGCGTCCGGGGCGGCGGGAACCCGCGGGTTCGCCGGGTCGGACAGGGTGAAGACCAGCCCGAGCGCCAGGGTGCGGGCCCTGCGCACGGAGGGGTTCTGCGGGGAGCCGTCGTCGGGCCGCGGGGCGAGCAGGTTCTGGATGTCCGCGCCCACCGCCCGCGCCCGCGCGACGTCCCCGTCATCCAGGTGCCGTCGGGCCTGCGCGACCAGGTCCGCGGCGCGATCGGCTCGTGCGTCCGCGGGGTCGGCGGCGGGTGCCGACTCGCCGCTGTCCGTCTCCGGGGGCGCGCTCCCGGGCGAGTCCTCCTCGGACGGTGTGGGACCGGTGCCGGAGCGGGCCGGAGGAGCACCGTCGCCGCCCTGGTCGCGGACGGTGTCACGTCCGGTTCCGGACCCTCCGGTCGCATCGGCGTCCCCGGTGCTCCGGATGGCGTCGTGGCGGTCCGCGGAGGGGACGGCCGCACCGGGCGGGGGTGTCTGCGGGTCGGTGCGCACGGTCTCCGGGACCGGTCCGTCCGAGAGGGCGGGAGCGCTGGGAACGCGCCCCGCCGGACCGCTCTCGGTCACGGGGAAGGCCAGGAGGCCGGACCCGGGAGCCGCGTCCGGGATGCCGGGAACGCCCTCCGGAGCCTTCGCGTCCTTCACGGCCGGGTGCGAGGCGGCGGCCTCGACGGGCGGCGCGTCCTCGGCGTCCGACCACGCGGTGTCCAGACTCGACGTTTCGGAGGCGGCGTCGTCGAACAGCGACGACGCGTCGGAGTCCGTGTCGCCGAGGGAGGAGTTGTCGTCGGCTTCGCCCGGGGTGTCCGGGACGCCGTCGACGGGGTTCAGCGAGGCGTCGAACGAGTACGGGGACGCGCTCCCGGAGGGGGCGGCCGTCGGCGGGGCCGCGATCTCCCGGATGTCGGCCGGGTCGGGGGACTCCGCGGTGACGGGGGA
>NZ_QPFC01000221.1:0-4381 GCF_003427465.1 Nocardiopsis sp. TNDT3
GCGGGCCTGTCCTACCGGGTGGTCCGCGAGGAACTCGAACGCGAGGGCGTGGAGGCCGAACTCCACGCCCCCGACCCCGACTTCTGAACCGTCGCCGCCGACAGCGGTCGGGCCGGTGGTGCCCTCCGCCGGGACCGCCCGCCCCGTCCGCTCCGTTTCCGGAGGGTTAGTCGCCGGCGGCAGTCGGACCGGCGGCGGCCTCCGCGGGACTCGGGGGCCCGCCGTCCTGCCCGGCGTCCCGCGCGAGCGCGTCGGCGGTGTCCTCCGCGCTCGGGGCGTCCCCGGTGTCACCGGACTCCCCGGCGGCCTCCGCACCGGGCGCCCGGGAGCCCTCCGCGGCCGGTTCCGCGCCGTCCCCGACGGCCCCGGTCTCCGGCGGAGCGGTCACCAGCTCCAGCGGCGCCACGTCGGCCTCGAACCCGAACACCCGCGCGTAGAAGGCCAGCTCCGTCTCCAGGGAGCGGATCCGCGCCTCCTGCCCGGTGAACCCGTGTCCCTCGCCCTCGAACTCCACCAGCGCGTACGGCGCCCCGCGCCGCCCCAGCGCCGTCGCCATCGCCGTGGCCTGGTCCGGGGTCACGACCCTGTCCTCCAGGCCCTGCACCAGCAGCACCGGCACGTCGATCTCCCCGGCGCGGTTGACCGGGGAGCGCTCCCGGTACCGCTCCACGAACCCCGGCAGCGTCCCCACCAGGGAGTCCAGGAACCGCGACTCGAAGTCGTGCGTGGTCTGGCTGAATCCCAGCAGGTCGGTGACCCCGAAGAGGGAGACCCCGCACGCGAACGTGTCCCCGGTCAGCGCCATCAGCGCCGTGTACCCGCCCGCGCTCGGACCGCGGATCGCCAACCTGCGGGGATCGGCCACCCCCTGTTCCACCAGGGCCCGGGCCGCGGCCACGCAGTCCTCCACGTCCACCACGCCCCACTCCTTGTGCAGGCGCTTGCGGTACGAGCGCCCGTACCCCGTGGAGCCGCCGTAGTTGACGTCCACCACACCGATCCCCCGGCTGGTGAAGTAGGCCTTGGCCAGGTCGAACTCCAGCGTGCTGACCGACACGGGGCCGCCGTGCGCCCACACCACGTACGGCGCGGGGCCGTTCGCGGGCGCGTCCGGATGGGTCGGCGGGTACACGTTCGCGTACACCGGCGCACCGTAGCGGCCCGGCAGCGTCTCCTGGCGTGGGACGGGCAGGTAGGCGGTGTCCGGCAGCTCCTCGGCGGCCCGGCGCAGCACCTCCACACCACCCGAGACCGGATCCAGTCGCACCAGGCACGGCGGCTCGGTCGGCGAGGAGGCCACCGCCACCACGGTGCGCCCGTCGGTGTCCAGCATCGACCACGTGGTCAGGCCGGTCGCCACCGGCGTCAGGTCCAGGGTGTCGGGGTCGTACACGCTCGGGGTCAGGTCGGCGTGCCCGTGCAATGCCACCACCCGGCCCGAGTCCAGCACGCAGAACGAACGGTTGCCCAGACGGCCGGGGGAGGCGTGGAACTCCTCCTCGGCCGGGTACAGCGCCAGCGCCTGCCCGGTCATCCCCGCCTGGTACAGGTTCCACCAGCCCGGCCAGTCCGAGGCCACGTACAGCGTCGCGTCGTCGGCCCAGGTCGGGGAGACCACCGACTCGTCCACACCGCCCTTGAGGGTGTACTCGCCGGTCAGCCCGGTCTCTCCCAGGGCGCCCACCCTCAGTTCGCTGCCGTCCCAGGGCATCCTGGGGTGGTTCCACCGCACGTAGGCCAGGTGGGCGCCGTCCGGCGACGGGGTGGGGGAGGCGTAGAAGTCCGCCCCCGAGACCAGCTCGCGCACCGCGGAGGGGTCCTGCGCGCCCCGGCCCGACAGCGGCACCGACACGATCGAGCGGCGGACCGCCCCCTCCTCGTGCCTCTCGCGCACGCACAGCACGGCACGCCCGTCCGCGCTCAGCGCGGGGTCGGCGTAGCGTGAGGCGCCGTCGTCGGGGGTGAGCGGCACCGGCTCCGAGGAGCCGCGTTCCAGCAGGTAAAGGCGCTGGTCGGAGGACTGGGAGAACACCACGCCCATGCGGGTGATGGCCTTGTCGTCGCGGCGGGGCACCGGCAGGTAGGCGCGCCCGCCGTACTCGTGCACCCGGGTCCCCGCGCTCCAGGGCGCTGGCAGCAGGTCGGTCACCGTTCCGTCGGCGTCGCGCCGCATGAGGGTGGTCCGCCCCTCCTCGGGGCGCCCCTCCTCCCACCAGACCTCCGCACCCGCGACGGACGGGAACGCCATCCGCCGCACTCCTCGGGCGACGTCACCGGCGCTGATGGGCGATGGCCAGGAGCCGTGGCGGCTCGACAGTTCAGACATGTCCGCTCAGGATGGGTCGTGGGTTCGATGCGATGACATGTCGACCTTAGCCCTCGTTCGCCCGCTTGTGCAGTCCCGAAGGACCCTCCGCGCGGCGTCCCCGGAACCGCCCCGCGCGGGGCCGCGACGACGACGGCCCCGTACGCGCCGAGGGGCGCGCACGGGGCCGTGCCGGCCGTGGGGACGGAGGGGTCAGTCCTTCCGGTCCGCCCTGCCGTCCGGGTCGTCGCCGTCGTCGGACTTCGCCGGGCGGGACCCGTCCAGCGCGTCGGGCAGCGGCTCCTGCACGGTGGGCTCCACCGCCACGGACCCGGCGGGGCCCTCGGCCTTGGCGCTGCCGTCTCCGGTGCCGCCCCCGGGCGCGGCCACGGGCTGGGCCGGGATGTCCCCGCCGCCGGTGGGCTTGGCCGAGGGCCGACCGCGGCGGGCGTTGCGCCGCTCCAGCCAGATCGCGACCCGGCTCAGCGAGAGGTTGATGGCGATGTAGATGGCCGCGCAGATGATCGCGGCCGGGATCACGTTGCCCTCGCGCGTGGCCAGCAGGGTGAAGCTGCGCAGCATCTCGGGGAAGGCGATGATGTAGCCCAGTGCGGAGTCCTTGAGCAGGACCACGAGCTGCGCCACGATCGCGGGCATCATCGCGGTGATCGCCTGCGGGATGAGGATCAGCCGCATGTTCTGGCCCCGGGTCATCCCGATGGCCTGCGCGGCCTCGGACTGGCCCTTGGGCACCGCGAGGACGCCCGCGCGGAAGACCTCCGCCAGCACGGAGCCGTTGTACAGGGTCAGACCCGTGACGACGGCGGCCAGCGCCGAGACCTGGAAGGTGCCCGCGGGGATGTCGAACATCTGGTAGGCCACGATGGGCAGCGCCATCGTGAAGAAGATCAGCATCAGCAGCGGGATGCCGCGGAAGAACTCCACGACGGCCCCGGCCGGAACGCGGATCCACCACTTGTCGGACAGGCGGCCGATGCCGAACACCAGGCCGAAGAGGATGGCCAGGACCGAGGCGGTCAGCGCCGCGGTCAGCGTGTTCTGCAGGCCCGGGACGACGTAGTCGGTCCAGGTGGCGGGCTGCAGGAACGGCGCCCACTTGTCCGAGGCCCACTCGCCCGCGGGGTTGACCGCCCAGGTCGCCGGGTCGCCCAGCGGCCCCCAGGTGAGCGGGTTGAACAGCGAGAACCCGGTGTCGCGCAGGGTGCCGTTGAACCCCAGATACAGGACGGCCAGGCCGATCAGGGCCAGGAACACCGTGACGACCGTGTAGAGGGCGTTGCGCCTGCGGGCCTTGGGGCCGGGCGCGTCGAAGAGGACGGAGCTCTGCGCGCTCATCGGACCACCGCCACGCGCTTGGAGAGCCAGCCGAAGAAGTAGCCGGTCGGCAGGGTCAGGATCAGGAAGCCGATCGCGAAGCCGACGAAGGTCGGCAGGACCGGGGCGATGCCCTGGTCGAACATGAGCTTCATCTCCCTGGACGCCTCCTGAACGCCCAGCCCCGCGACGGAGGCGACGGTCGTGTTCTTGATCAGCGCGATGAGCACGCTGCCCAGCGGGCCGACGACGGTGCGCAGCGCCTGCGGGATGACGATCATCCGCAGGTTCTGGGTGAAGGTCAGGCCCAGCGAGCGGGCCGCCTCCACCTGGCCGAGGGGGATCGTGTTGATCCCCGCGCGCAGCGACTCCGAGACGAAGCAGGCGGTGTAGCCGGACAGGCCGATGACGGCCCACCAGAACACGTCCCACGCGACGCTGTCGGCCAGGGCGATCCCCAGGGCGCTGTTCAGGCCCAGGCCGCAGAAGAGCAGGACCAGGGTCAGGGGCGTGCTGCGGATGCCCTCGACGTAGGCGGTGGCCAGACCGCGCAGGAGCGGAACGGGGGAGACCCGCATGGCCGTGAGCAGGACGCCCAGGACGAAGGAGAAGAGGGCGCTGAGGAGGGTGAGCCGGACGGTCCATGAGAAACCGTCGACAACCCTGTCGATATTGCTGAGAAAGGCTTCCATGGGTCCCAGCTGGTCAAGGGCCGGGCGGCGGGGCCGGGGTCGGCCCCGC
>NZ_QPFC01000021.1:0-5937 GCF_003427465.1 Nocardiopsis sp. TNDT3
GCCGACGGGGACTACTCCGTACGCGAGGCGGCGCACGTCCTCAACCGCGACCCCGCCATCTCCACCGGGCAGCGCCGCCTGTTCGCCTTCATCCGCGCCAGCGGAATGGTCTCCCCGGACGACGACGTGCCCAGGGCCCGGCACGAACGCCACCTGCGCCTGCGGCCCACGTCCTACGACCACCCCCGCACGGGCAGGCGCGTGCCGGGGAGACCGCAGCTGCGGGTCACCGCCGAGGGTCTGCGGTACCTCCACCGGAGGCTGGCCGGACACGCGTCCCCGGCCCTGGACGAGGCGGCGTAGGGCCCGCGGGGCGCACGCCGCGTCCGCCACCGCCCGCGGGCACGGTGCGGAACGCGCCCGGCGGCGCGCGCCAGAACCCTCGCGCGTGCTCCCGGGCCCCCGGCGCGCGCCGGGGGCCCTCGCGCGTCAGGACAGGCGCAGGTCCACGCGGGCGGTCCCTGCCGGAACCGACACCAGGGTGCCGTCGTCGGTCACGGTGACCTCCGCCCCGGTGCCATCGGTCTCGGCCCCGCCAGTGCCGACCAGCAGCACCCGCCACCCGTGGGCCGGAGCGGCCCCGGCCTCCACGGTGACCCCGCCCCCCGAGCGCTCGGTCCGGAAGACCGCGGCGGCCGAGCCGTCGGCGGACGGCACGACCGTGGTGGTCGCCGTGGCCGCCTCCCCGGCACCGTACACGCGCAGGGTCAGCCCGTCCGTGTAGTCGTAGTCGGGCCGGTCGTCCACCGCGCCGACCGGCAGGACCGCGTTCGGCCGCACCAGCAGGGGCAGGGAGTCGAACCCGTGGGTCTCGCGGCGCCAGACCGGGCCCCGCACCGTCTCGCCCGTGATCAGGTGGGTCCACACGCCCTCGGGGACGTAGTACTCCACGGAGCCGTCCGCGCTCAGCACCGGGGCGACCAGCAGGTCCTCACCCAGCATGTACTGCGTGTCCAGGTGGTGGCAGGTCGGGTCGTCGGGGAACTCCAGCAGCATCGCGCGCATCACGGGCGTCCCCTCCCGGTGGGCCTGCACGGCCGCGCCGAACAGGTAGGGCATGAGCGCGCACTTGAGCCGGGTGAACACGCGGGCCACCTCGGTGGACTCCTCGTCGAAGTCCCACGGCACCCGGTAGGAGCGGCTGCCGTGCAGCCTGCTGTGCGAGGAGAGCAGGCCGAACGCGAGCCAGCGCTTGAACACCGCGGCGTCGGGGGTGCCCTCGAAGCCGCCGATGTCGTGGCTCCAGAACCCGAACCCCGACAGCCCCAGGGACAGGCCGCCGCGCAGGCTCTCCGCCATCGCCTCGAACGTCGAGGCGCAGTCGCCGCCCCAGTGCACCGGGAAGCTCTGCCCGCCCGCCGTGGCCGAGCGCGCGAACAGGACGGCCTCGCCCTCACCGCGCTCGCGCTTCAGCAGGTCGAACACCGTCTCGTTGTACAGGTGCGTGTAGTAGTTGTGCATGGCCTGCGGGTCGGAGCCGTCCGACCACACCACGTCGGTCGGCACCCGCTCGCCGAAGTCGGTCTTGAAGCAGTCCACACCCATGTCGAGCAGGACCTTGAGCTTTCCGGCGTACCACGCGCGGGCGTCGGCGGACGTGAAGTCCACCAGCGCCATCCCCGCCTGCCACATGTCCCACTGCCACACGGTCCCGTCCGGCCGCCGGACCAGGTGCCCCAGCCGGGAGCCCTCCTCGAACAGCGCCGACCGCTGGGCGATGTAGGGGTTGATCCACACGCAGGTCCGCAGCCCGCGCCCCTTGAGTCGGGAGAGCATGCCCACGGGATCGGGGAACAGCTCCGGGTCCCACTCGAAGTCGCACCAGTGGAACTCGCGCATCCAGAAGCAGTCGAAGTGGAACACGCTGAGCGGCACGCCCCGCTCCGCCATGCCGTCGATGAAGCGGTTGACCGTGTCCTCGTCGTAGGAGGTGGTGAACGACGTGGACAGCCACAGCCCGAACGACCACCGCGGCGGCAGCGCGGGGCGGCCGGTGAGCGCGGTGTACCGGGCCAGGATCTCCTTGGGGCTCTCCCCGTGGATCACGTAGTAGGTCAGGGCGTGGTCCTCCACGCTGAACTGCACGCGGCCCACCGACTCCGAGCCGACCTCGAACGACACCGGCCCCGAGTGCGCCACGAACACCCCGTAGCCCCGGTTGGTCAGGTAGAACGGCACGTTCTTGTAGGCCTGCTCGCTGCTCGTGCCGCCGTCGGCCTGCCAGATGTCCACGGTCTGGCCGTTGCGCGTGAACGGCGTGAACCGCTCGCCCATGCCGTACACCAGCTCGCGGATCCCCAGCGACAGCTGCCCGAGCATGTGGTGGGAGCCGTCCGCGTCCTCCATGAACGCGGTGCCCTTGGCGTCGGAGCCGGTCAGCACGGCGCCGCCCGCGCGGAACTCCATCCGCCAGGGGCCCTCGGTGGCCACCCGCAGCGACAGCTCCCCGCTGGTCAGCTCCACCGAGGAGCCGTCCCGCGCCACCGAGGGGGCGGCGCCGGGGTCGCTGCGCACGTCGAACTCCGGCGCGCGCCGGACCGAGCCCGCCAGGTGCGTGCTCCGCACACCGATCACACCGGGCGCGGGCGACCAGCAGTCCACCGTGATCAGCGGTGTGTTGAGCGTGTCCCCCCGGTGCCCGATCGGGCGCACCGGGGCGTAGAGGGTGAACCGGTCGTCGTGCACCCGCACGTCGCGGGCCTCGCGCGCGCGGTTGGCGCGCACGCCCTCCCTCATCTGCCAGAAGCCGTCGGTGAACTTCATGGGCGTCCCTTCCCTGTCGTCGTGGTCTCGGTTCGCCGGTGGTGCGGGCGGCGGGTCACTTGATCGACCCCCCGGAGATCCCGGCCGCCACGTATTTCTGCGCGACGACCAGGAGCACCGCCGCGGGGATCGAGGAGAGGACGGCCACGGCCATGACGGCGCCCCAGTCGCCGACGTGCGCGCCGATGTACTCGTAGATGCCGAGCGTCACGGGCTTGACCGCGTCGGTCGTGTTCAGCGTCAGCGCGAACAGGAAGTCCGACCACGCGAACAGGAAGGTGAACAGGCTGCCCGTGATCAGCGCGTTGCGGCTCATCGGCAGCACGATCGAGACCAGCACGCGCAGGCGTCCGCCGCCGTCGAGCATCCCGGCCTCCAGCACCTCCTCGGGGATGGACACCATGAACGCGCGCAGCAGGACGATCGTGAAGGGGATGCCCAGGGACGCGTCGGCCAGGATCAGCCCGAGGTAGGAGTTGACCAGGTCCAGTTCGACGTAGGCGTTGTACAGCGCGTTGGCCACGACGATGCCCGGGACCATCTGGGTGATCAGGGTGGCGAACACGACCGTCTCCGCGCCGCGCAGCCGGAACCGGGCCAGGGCGTAGGCCGCCGGGGCGGCCACCGCCAGGCAGACCGCGACCGCGCCGAGCGCCACCAGGATCGAGGTGAGCAGGTTGCCCGCCTGCGACTCCCAGGCCCGCTGGAAGTTGCCGAGGTCGAGCGTGCGCGGGAACCACCGCAGCTCCACCATCGCGGCGCCCGGTTGCAGCGCCGTGTTGACCATCCAGTACAGCGGGAACAGCAGCACGGCCAGGACCAGGACGCCGAACACCGCGCTCACGGCGTCGCCCCGCGCCCTGCGCGTCACGCGCGGGCGCCGGGGCCGCGCGGCGGCCGGTGCCCCGCCGCTCCGGGACGGGCCCGCCGGGGAGGGGGCGGTGCTCTCGGGTGCGGCGCTCATCGGGTGACACCTCCACGGTTGGCGCGCAGGTAGATGACCGCGAACACCATGCTGACGAGGATCAGGACGTTGCCGACCACGGCCCCCTGGCCGAAGTCGAGCTGGAGGAAGGACAGCTGGTAGGTGAGGGTGCCCAGGGTCTCCGTGGAGTGCGCCGGACCGCCGTTGGTCAGCGCCAGGATCAGGTCCAGGATCTTCACGGTCGACATGAAGCCCAGCACCAGCACCACGGTCACGACGGGCCGCAGCAGGGGCAGGGTCACCCCGAAGAAGGTGCGCAGCGGGCCCGCGCCGTCGAGCACGGCCGCCTCGCGCAGCTCCGCGGGGATCTCCTGTAGCCCGCCGTAGAGGATCACCATGTTGAAGGGGATGCCGATCCAGATGTTGACCAGCACCACCGACAGCAGCGCGAAGTCGGGGCTGCTCAGCCAGGGCACGGCCGACGACGTGATCTGGAGCGCCTGGAGCGACTCGTTCAGCACGCCGGTCTCCTGGTCCAGGACCCGGCGCCAGACGGTGCCGGCCACCACCATCGGGATCAGCCACGGCAGCAGGAGCAGGGACCGCATGATCCCCGACAGCGGGAAGCGGCGGCTGAAGAAGACCGCCAGCGCCATGCCGATGCAGAACTGCCCCGCCAGCGATCCCAGCGTGAACAGCAGGGTGTGCCACAGGGACGCGCCGAACAGCTCGTTGGCGAAGACCGCCCGCCAGTTCTCCAGCCCGTTGAACGGCGCCTCCCCCGTGAAGTACGTGGAGAAGGTGTAGTCCTGGAAGCTCATCGCCACGTTGCGGACCAGCGGGTACCCGAAGAACAGCAGCATGTACAGCAGCGCCGGGGCGACGAACAGCCACTTGGTGAGGTTCTGGCGCCCGCGCGCCGCGGTCGCCGTCCTCGCCGTCGCCGTGGGCCTCGTCCCCGTCGCCGTCATGACCGGGCCTCCAGCTCCGCCTCGACCCGCGCCTGGGCGCGTTCCATGGCCTCCCGCGGGCTCGCCTCGCCGGTGAGCGCCGCCTGGAGCGCGGTGCCGATGGCCTGGGAGTAGGCGTTCCACTCGGTGCCGGCGTGCTCGGTCCGGCTGCGCGCCGTGCGCACCTGGTCCACGAACGGGGCCAGTTCCGGGACCAGGTCGCGGTACTGCTCGGCCGCCCCGGTGTCCACGGGCACGTTGCTGCCCTTGGTGGACCAGTCCAGCTGCGCCTCGGCCGTGGTCAGGCAGGCCACGAGTTCGGCGGCCACGCGCTCGCGGTCGGGGTCCTCGGCGTTGACCGGCACGGTGAAGGTGGTCCCGCCGATCGGAGCCACCGAGGTGTCCCCGGCCTCGGGCACGGGGATCTCCGCCACGGCCCACTCCAGGTCGGGGTGCTCCTGGAGGACCGGCAGCTGCCAGGGGCCGTTCACCATCATGGCCGCGTTGCCCGCGATGAACTGGTCGTTGACGTCGGCCTGGGTCCAGTTGACCACCGAGGGGGAGACCGATCCCGCCTCGACCAGCGAGGTGACGTACTCCAGCGCCTCCACCGACTCCGGTGAGGCCAGCTCCCTCTCGTCGCCGCCGTTGGACCACAGCCACGGCAGGAACTGGTAGACGCCGTCCTCGGTGGCCAGGGCGCTGATCGCCAGGCCGTAGCGCCCGCCCCCGGTCAGCTCGGCGGCGGCCTCCTCCAGCTCCGCCCAGGTCCGGGGCGGGTCGATGCCCGCCTCCTCCAGGGCGGCCGCGTTGTAGAAGAGGCCGAGGGAGTTCACCGACCGGGCGGCGCCGTAGTACACGCCCTCGTAGCTGCCGATGGACAGCGCGCCCTCGGACAGGCCGTCCGTGGGTATGCCGAGTTCCTCCAGCGGTACCAGGCCCCCGGCCGCCGCGAACTGCGGCAGGTCCGAGCCGTCGAGGTTGAGCACGTCGGGGAGCGAGTCGGAGGAGGCCATCCGCAGGGCCTTGGGCACGAGCTGGTCGGCGGGCACGCTGATGTGGCGCACCTCCACGCCCACCTGTTCCCCGCAGGCGTCCATCGCCTCCTGGTCCCAGGTGTGGTAGGGCTCGTCGGTGCTGGAGTCCATGATGGTGTACACGCTCGGGTCGCGTTCGGCCGCGCAGCCGACTCCGGTCAGGGCGAGCGCCGCGGCGCAGGCGGCCGCCGACGCCGTTCGTAGCGGGCGGTGCGGGTGTCGGTACAGGTGTTCGCGCATGTCGGGGGGCCTTCTCGGCGGG
>NZ_QPFC01001447.1:0-1471 GCF_003427465.1 Nocardiopsis sp. TNDT3
CGGCGGCGGCCGGGGCCGACCAGCCCAGGACGACCGCGAGGACGGCGGCGCTGAGGGCCGCGAGCGCGCGGGGAAGCGCACGCGGGCGGGGGGAGGGCACGTTTTTCTCCTCTGTGAGCGGGTGGGAGGAAAGCACGGACCCCACCACTGTGCGACAACCGCTCCTCTCCCACCAGTACCCCGCGGGAAATTCCGTCGAAATCGGGGATGACCTCCCGACCCTTCGCCCGGAGTTCTGCACCAGCCCCTGAACCGTATTCGTGTGATCTAGCGCACTCTGAAAGTGGGTTCTTTCACAAGCGACCCCGAGGGCGAAGGGCGCGGGCGGACGACCTGGGAAGACGCACGAGCAGTACGCATTCATTCACCCTGAGTGACGCAACGCAGGTGAGCGAACGACCCCGACTCGAGGTAAAGATGGGGGCGAAAAGGAAAACCGGCTGCCCTCACGGTTTTCCTCCATATAGTATAACTGTCATACCCGACAAAAGGGACACTAAACACCGCACATAAAGAAGCCGTAAGTAGGCTTTCCCGCCCTTTGTTAAGTTCGCATGTCGTAGGAGAAACCGTCGACATCGGAGAGGATGAACCCCGCCAGGGGATCGACCATGACTCTGCAGATGGACCTTCCGACCAGCACCGCGGACGAGTACCCCACACGTAAGAGCACCGAACCCGCCCTGTTGTACCGCAGGGACCCCGCCGTCTGGGGGACCGACGAGGGCCCCTTCTCCCACGACGAGCTGTGCGCCTATGACGAGCGCGGCTACACCCAGATCGACTCCCTCATCACCCCGGACGAGGTCGGGGCCTACAGCGCCGAACTGGAGCGGCTGAGCTCCGACCCCGACCTGCGCGGCGACGAGCGCGTGGTCGTCGAACCCTCCTCCGACGAGGTGCGTTCGGTGTTCGAGGTGCACAAGGTCAGCAAGGTCTTCGCCGACCTGGTCAACGACCCGCGCCTGGTCGACCGCGCCCGCCAGATCCTGGGCTCGGACGTGTACGTGCACCAGAGCCGCGTCAACTACAAACCGGGCTTCGGCGGCGGCTCGTTCTACTGGCACTCCGACTTCGAGACCTGGCACGCCGAGGACGGCATGCCGCGGATGCGGGCGGTCAGCTTCTCGGTCGCCCTGACCGACAACTACGCGTACAACGGCGCGCTGATGATCATGCCGGGATCGCACAGGACGTTCGTCTCCTGCGTGGGCCAGACCCCGGACGACCACTACCGCGACTCGCTGAAGAGCCAGCACGTGGGCACCCCGGACCAGAGCTCCCTGTCCTACCTGGCCGACCAGCACGGCATCGACGTGCTCACCGGCCCGGCGGGCGGGGTGACGGTGTTCGACTCCAACTGCATGCACGGCTCGGGCGGCAACATCACGCCCTACCCCCGGTCCAACGTCTTCATCGTCTTCAACAGCGTCGAGAACGCCTGCGACAGACCGTTCAGCGCCCCCGCCCC
>NZ_QPFC01000222.1:0-1843 GCF_003427465.1 Nocardiopsis sp. TNDT3
GGGGGCAGGTGGGCCCGGGCCCACCTGCCCCCGGCGTTTCCGGGATCGGGGCCGGTCCTGGTGTCGTGGGGGCGGAAGCGGACGGCGGGAAAGGAGCATGTCCCCCGTGGCCGACTACCAGCCGATTCGTCGTTTTGTCGACAGATGGTTAAGGCACCCAACGCGACGGGATTCCGCAAGCTCACATTCCCTGACCCCACCGGCCCTCGGCTCTGCCCAGAGCCCTCCGGCCCCTGCGCGGGGAGTTCGACGGAAAGCCCTCGCCAACCAACCAGTGCCCGACCGCCCTGGTGACGTGTCGACATGTCGCCGCATCGTTCCGATGCTGCTGGGCAGGGTGCAAACCATGATCGGACGACTGCACACCATCGCCCTGGACTGCCCCGATCCCGGAGCGCTCGCGGACTTCTACGCCGAACTGCTCGGGCTCCCCGTCACCAAGCGCGAGGAGCACTGGGTGGTGGTCGGGGAGGAGTGGCCGCGGCTCGCCTTCCAGCACGCGCCCGACCACAAGGCCCCGGCGTGGCCGGACCCCGAGCGGCCCCAGCAGGCGCACCTCGACGTCTGGGTGGAGGACATCGAGGCGGCCGAGGAGCGCGTGCTGGCGCTCGGGGCGCGCAGGCTCGCGGTCGCCGAGGACGACCCCCGCGACCTGTTCCGGGTCTACGCCGACCCCGCCGGGCACCCCTTCTGCCTGGAGTACGCCGCCGGGGACGTCTGAACCCGCGAAGACTCCTGAACCCGCCCGGGGGCGCCCGGACCGGTGTCCCCGGCTACTCCCCGGCTACTCCTCCTCGGCGTGGTGCGGAAGGATCACCACCGGGATCTCGGAGTGGTGCAGCACGCCCTGGCTGACCGAGCCCAGGAGCAGTCCGCGCACGCTCCCCCGGCCCCGGGAGCCCACCACGATCGCGTCGGCCCCCTCGGCGGCCCCGATCAGCGCGTTGACCGGGCTGTCCTGGGTGCGCACCACGCTGACCTCGAAGTCGAGGTCCTCGCGCCGCCTGCCGGTGACGTCGAGCAGCATCTCGCCCACCAGCTCCTCGGACTTGCGGTCGAACAGCTTCTCCTGGGGCTCGTATCCCATGGAGGTCATCGCGATCGGGTCGTAGGGGTAGGGCACCTCCCAGCTGTTGACCACGACGAGTTCGCCGCCGCTCTCCCGCACCAGGTCCACGGCCAGGCGCAGCGCCCGGCGGGCGTTCCTGGAACCGTCCACGCCGACCACGACCCGGCCGAGCGAGGTCGTCGCGGGGCTGCCCCCGTGCGAGGGCACCACCACGACCGGGCAGGCCGCCTGGGCGGCCACGCGGATGCTCACCGAGCCCACGAACACCGACGCGAACGTGCCCAGGCCCCGTGTGCCGAGCACGAGCACGTCGTGCGTCCGGCTGTGGCTCAGCAGCGCCAGCGGCGGCTCCTCCAGGGCGGTCTCGGTCTCCACCGTCACCGACGGCCGGACACGGCGCACGTGCTCCGCGGCCTTGGTGAGCACTTCGTCGGCCTGGTCCGAGATCTCCGCGGTGGGGTCGAAGCGGGCGGGCACGGAGCCGGCCGACACGATCAGCGGCATTCCCAGCGCGTGGACGGCCCGCAGCGGCACGCCCCTGCGCTCCGCCTCGGCGGCCGCCCACTCCAGCGCCGCCCGCGAGTGGTCGGAGCCGTCGACGCCGACCACGACCCTGGGCGAGTGCTCCTCGTTGCTTGGCATGGTTCCCCCCTTGGTAACGCTGTCCATCATCGCCGGGGAGGGCGGCCGTCCCCCGGAACGGCGCGGCTCCGCGTCGGGCCGCCCGCTCTTCCCGAACCGCTCTTCTCCCCCGGGCCCTTCCTCCCGCTCGTC
>NZ_QPFC01000223.1:0-6353 GCF_003427465.1 Nocardiopsis sp. TNDT3
GCGGGAGACCGTCGAGCCCGCCCCGCCGGAGCTGGAGACCCCGCCGCCCTCGGCCGGGCGCATGGTCCGCCTGCGCGCGCGGCTGGCCCGCTCGCAGAACGCCTTCGGCAAGGGGCTGCTCAACCTCCTGTCCTCCGACTCCCTGGACGAGGACACCTGGGAGGAGATCGAGGACACCCTCATCACCGCCGACATCGGTGTCGCCTCCGCCGCGCAGATCGTGGAGAACCTGCGCACGCGCGTCAAGGTCCTGGGCACCCGCGGCACGGAGGAGGTGCGGACGCTGCTGCGCGAGGAGCTGCTCGCCCAGATCACCACCGGGGCCGACCGCGCCGTGCGCACCGGCCCGCACGACGGACGCCCGGGCGTGGTCATGGTCGTCGGGGTCAACGGCACCGGCAAGACCACCACCACCGGCAAGCTGGCCCGCGTCCTGGTCGGCGACGGCCGCAGCGTCGTGCTCGGCGCCGCCGACACCTTCCGCGCCGCCGCCACCGAACAGCTGGAGACCTGGGGCAGCCGCGTGGGCGCCCCGGTCGTGCGCAAGGAGGAGGGCGCCGACCCCGCCAGCGTGGCCTTCGACGCCGTGGCGCGCGGCGTCGAGGAGGGGGCCGACACCGTCATCATCGACACCGCCGGACGCCTGCACACCAAGACCGGGCTCATGGACGAGCTGGGCAAGGTCAAGCGGGTGGTGGAGAAGAAGTCCCAGGTGGACGAGGTCCTGCTCGTCCTGGACGCGACCACCGGGCAGAACGGCCTGCGCCAGGCCCGGGTGTTCGGCGAGGTCGTCAACGTCACCGGCATCGCCCTGACCAAGCTCGACGGCACCGCCAAGGGCGGCATCATCGTGCAGGTCCAGCGCGAACTGGGCGTGCCGGTCAAGCTCGTCGGGCTCGGCGAGGGCCCCGACGACCTGGCGCCCTTCGACCCCGAGGTCTTCGTGGACGCGATCCTGTCCACGGAGTGACGGGGGACCCGACGACGCACGGCCGGACATCCGCACGGGTGTCCGGCCTTCTCGTGTCCGGCCCCTCGCGGCCGGGGCGGGTCCGCCGACGCGCGTCGCCGTCCGCGCCCCCGTCCGCCCCGCCCGTGTCCGGGGGCGGAACGCGGATGTGACGCACGACACGTGACGGAAACCCCGGCGCAACACGGGCGCGCCGGTACCTGACCGCGCCCGCGCCGAACCCGTGAGATGTGACCCTGCGTGCCCGCAGTGTCGCCCACCGGTGGTGTGACGGGGGTCGCTCTGTGCCGATGCACGTGCGTTCGCGCGGACTGGGGCTTCGGTTCATGGCGCCTTAACACTGCCGTCTGTCCTTTTACCGGCGCGCAACACACCGGGTCCTGGCGAGAAACACCCCGGTCCGACAGTTGCCTGCGTGGTGTTCTGCATCGGGCCCGATGATGCGCTCGCTGACCGCCGCCCTCACAGACACAATCCCCCGTCCGTCCTATGGAGGCGACGCAATGATTGACTCCGGCAACACGGCGTGGCTGCTGATCAGCGCAGCCCTCGTGATGCTCATGACCCCGGGCCTGGCCTTCTTCTACGGAGGCATGTCACGGGCCAAGAGCGTCCTCAACATGATGCTGATGAGCTTCGCGAGCATCGCGGTCGTGAGCGTGCTCTGGGTCGTCATCGGCCACTCGCTCACCTACTCCGACGGGCCGGGGGCGCTCGACACCTTCATCGGCGGCCTGGACTACGTCGGCCTGTCCAACCTGATCGGTGAGATCGAGCCCGCGGCCGAGGACGGCACCGGCGGCTACCCGCTGCTGGTCGACGCCGGGTTCCAGATGATGTTCGCGGTCATCACCGTGGCCCTCATCAGCGGCGCCATCGCCGACCGCGCCAAGTTCGGCGCCTGGCTGCTGTTCGTCCCGGTCTGGGCTCTCCTGGTCTACTTCCCCGTCGCCCACTGGGTCTGGGGCGAGGGCTGGATCGAGCAGCTGGAGATCGGCGGCTACACGGTCATCGACTTCGCGGGCGGCACCGCGGTGCACATCAACGCCGGCGCCGCCGCGCTGGCGCTGACCTTCGTCCTGGGCCGCCGCAAGGGCTTCGGCTCGGAGTCGATGCGCCCCCACAACCTGCCGTTCGTCCTGCTGGGCACCGCGCTCCTGTGGTTCGGCTGGTTCGGCTTCAACGCGGGCTCGGCCTACGCCGCCGACGGCACCGCCGCCCTGGCCCTGGTCAACACCCAGGTCGCCACCGCCGCCGCCACCGGCGCCTGGATGCTCGTCGAGCGCTTCCGCTACGGCAAGGTCAGCGCGCTGGGCTTCGCCTCCGGCGCCGTCGCGGGCCTGGTCGCCATCACCCCGGCCGCCGCCAACGTCACGCCGCTCGGCGCCATCGCCGTCGGCCTGCTCTCCGGTGCGGTCTGCGCCTACGCCATCAGCTGGAAGTTCAAGTTCAAGTACGACGACGCGCTCGACGTGGTGGGCATCCACATGGTCGGCGGCATCGTCGGCTCCCTGATCCTCGGCCTGGTCGCCGCGGGTGTGGCGGGCGGCTCCGACGGCCTGCTCTACGGCGGCGGCATCGGCCTGCTGGCCGTCCAGACCATCGCCGTCATCGGCGTCATGCTCTACTCCTTCGCCGTCACCTGGGTCATCGCCAAGGTCATCCACCTCGTCATCGGGTTCCGCATCCCCGAGGAGGTGGAGACCAACGGTCTGGACCACGAGCTGCACGCCGAGTCCGCCTACGCCTTCGACGAACTCGACGAGCTCGAGGACGCGACGGAAGCGGTCTCCCTGCCGACGCCTCCGGGCGGGGAGACGGCCTCGCCGAAGGCCAAGGCCTAGACCTCAGCGTCGAGGCCGCGGGCCTTGCGCCACTGATCCGGCGAGGTGTCCAGGGGCTGACGGAGAGAGATCTCCGTCAGCCCCGTTCGTGTGCTCAGCCACTTTTCATGGCATATATGGGCATTTCTGGCACCGTATTGGCTGTGGCCTGTGTATCCGTTCGGTACCCTCTGAGCGGTACGGCGGTAGAGCCCGGGCGCACGGCGCCCGACCGACGGCTCCGCCACGCGGGCGGCCCCGTTCCCGGCTCCCCCGAAAAGGGGCACGCGGCACAACCGGGAGCCGCGCATTCGCATCCCACACCAGGAACGGGTCGGGGACCGGCGCGTCCACCCCGCCGTCCACCCGGAAACCATGCTGATTCGTACAGTGCCCCACATGTCGGGGTCAGGAGGCAAGATGGCGCCGGTTAGTCACATCACGGGTCGCAGAGGCGGGCGCGTGGCCCTCGCCGCCGCGGGCGCGGTCGTCGCCCTCGGCTTGTCCGGCTGCTCCATCGACCTCAGCCACCTGCGCCCCGGGGGCGGCGGCGAGGAGGAGCCCAGCCCGGAGGCCGCCGAGCCGGTCGCCGCGGCGCCGCTGATGGAGCAGGCCCTGGCCGACCTGGCCGCCTACCCGGCGCTCACCGCCACCGGTCAGGTGGCCGAGAGCGTCGGCTCCGCCGACGTGCGCGACGCCTCGCTGACCGTCGCCGACGGCGGCACGGCCAGCGGCACCATCCGCGCCAACGGCATCGAGGCCGAGCTGATCAGCGCGGACGGCAGGATGTTCCTGCGGGCCGCGGAGGACTTCTGGCTCGACCAGGGCGTCTTCAGCCCCGACTTCGACGACTTCGACGGGAACTGGGTGCGGGCCTCCTCGGCCCAGGCCGGGTTCAACCCGAGCGTCTCCCTGGCCCCGCCGGAGCTCTCCGCCATCCTGGGCGGCATCGAGCTGGACTCGGAGGAGGCCGTCGAGGAGAACCTGGACGGCACGCTCACCTACCGGATCGACCTGGCGGGCGAGCGCAACCAGGTCTGGATCAACGCCGAGACCAGCCAGATCCAGCGCATCGCCATCGAGGAGCTCGTCCCCGAGGAGGCCGAGACCGGCCCCCAGGTCCGCCTGGACCTGGCCGAGGCCGAGACCGCCGCCGTCGAGGAGCTCTACGACGGCGTCACCGCCGCCACCGAGGAGGAGCTGACCTCCTCCCGGGACGCCCGCATCGAGGTCGGCTGGGAGGGCAGCCCCTCCATGACGTGCGAGGACGGCCCCAACTGCACCTGGACCGGGACCGTGCGCGACGCGGGCGGAGACGGCAGCGGCGAGGTGGCCGTGAGCATGGCCGTCACCTTCAGCAACGCCGACATCGGCGAGCAGACCTGCGAGGACAGCGGCACCCTGGAGGCGGGCGGCACGCTGGAGCTCTCGTGCAGCGCCGACTACAACATCGTCAGCTCCGTCCAGCAGACCTACCCGATCGACGGTGAGGCCCAGCTGTCCACGCGCGGCCTGACCGGCGGCCAGCAGGAGGAGATGCTGGCCGCCCTTTCCGAGCAGCGCGAGGCCACCCTGTCGGGCGGGGCCTCCCCCTCCGAGGAGGCGTCGGAGACGGCCGAGGAAGAGGGCAACTAGAGGTACCGGCGGGGCCGCGGCCCCGAGCGCACGGCTGCCGAGGGCGGGGACGGTGTTCCCGCCCTCGGCCGTGTCCGGACCCGCCCGCCGAGGGATACTGCAAGGTGGTCCCGGCCGGTAGGCTGGGAGACCAACTCCGAGACGAAGGACTGGCCACACTCGTGTTCGAGACGCTTTCCGACCGGCTGACATCGGTCTTCTCCTCGCTGCGCGGTAAAGGGCGCCTGTCCGAGGAGGACATCAACGCGACCGCGCGGGAGATCCGTCTCGCGCTGCTGGAGGCGGACGTCGCGCTGCCGGTGGTCCGCGAGTTCATCGCGCGGATCAAGGAGCGCGCCCGGGGCGAGGAGGTCTCCAAGGCCCTCAACCCGGCCCAGCAGGTCATCAAGATCGTCAACGAGGAACTGGTCGGGATCCTCGGCGGCGAGACCCGGCAGATCCGCTTCGCCAAGAACCCGCCGACCGTGATCATGCTCGCGGGTCTCCAGGGCGCCGGTAAGACCACCCTGGCGGGCAAGCTCGCCCGGTGGCTGGCCGCCGACCGCAACACGCCGCTACTGGTCGCCGCCGACCTCCAGCGCCCCAACGCCGTCACGCAGCTCCAGGTGGTCGGTGAGCGCGCCGGGACCCCCGTGTTCGCGCCCGAGCCCGGCAACGGCGTCGGCGACCCCGTCCAGGTCGCCCGCCAGTCCGTCGAGCACGCCCGCCGCAACAACCACAACGTGGTGATCATCGACACCGCTGGCCGCCTCGGCGTGGACAGCGAGATGATGCAGCAGGCCGCGGACATCCGCGACGCGGTCAACCCGGACGAGATCCTCTTCGTCGTCGACGCGATGATCGGCCAGGACGCGGTCAACACCGCGCAGGCCTTCCTCGACGGGGTCGGCTACGACGCGGTCGCGCTCACCAAGCTCGACGGCGACGCGCGCGGCGGCGCGGCCCTGTCCATCCGCCACATCACCGGCCGCCCCATCATGTTCGCGTCCACCGGCGAGAAGCTGGAGGACTTCGACCTCTTCCACCCGGACCGGATGGCCTCGCGCATCCTGGACATGGGTGACGTCCTCACCCTCATCGAACAGGCCCAGCGCACGTTCGACGAGGCCGAGGTCGAGAAGATGGCCTCGACCATGGCGTCGGACGAGGACTTCACGCTCGACGACTTCCTCCAGCAGATGCAGATGGTCCGCAAGCTCGGCCCGATCGGCAACCTGCTCGGCATGATGCCCGGCATGGGCCAGATGCGCGAGCAGATCGACAGCATCGACGACAAGGACCTGGACCGCATCCAGGCCGTCATCCAGTCGATGACCCCGGGCGAGCGCGCCAACCCCAAGATGATCAACGGCTCGCGCCGCCTGCGCATCGCCAACGGTTCGGGCACCCAGGTCAGCGATGTCAACGGCCTGGTCACCCGCTTCTTCGAGGCGCAGAAGATGATGCGCAAGATGAAGAGCGGCGGCATGCCGGGTATGCCCGGGATGCCGGGCATGGGCGGCGGTGCCAACCGCAAGAAGGCCAAGGCCCAGGCCAAGAAGGCCAAGAAGGGCAAGCAGCGCAGCGGCAACCCGATGAAGGCCCGCCAGCAGGAGGCCGACCGCGCGGCCGAGCGCCAGCGCCGCCAGGAGGAGGGCGGCCAGCAGCCGCCGCAGCTGCCCCCGGGCCTGGGGGGCGGCGGCCAGCCCACGCTCCCGCCCGGCTTCGGCGGCCCCAACATGCCCGACCTGTCCAACTTCAAGCTGCCCAAGCAGTAGGCGCGGCCGGTAGCGGCCCTCGCGCCCGTCGGCCGACGGGCGGAGCGCTACCATGCGTGTGGCGCGACCGATCGCACCGCGGACGCGGACGGGCCCACGGCCCGGATCGCGTGCCCGCCTCCCCGGAGGCGGGCGGTCGGCGCCGCCCGGGAGACCGGGCGGGGGGGG
>NZ_QPFC01000224.1:0-5257 GCF_003427465.1 Nocardiopsis sp. TNDT3
CCGCCCCCCCGCTGCCCCCACTGCCGCGCCGAGCTGCGCTTCCTGCGCTGGTTCCCGGCGGTGGAGGCCCGCACGTTCCGAAGACGGGGGGCCTGCCCCCACTGCGAGCAGGTCGTCCGGTCCCACCCCGCGGTCGTCGTCGTGACCGCCGTGCTCTTCGGCTGCGTCGGCCTGTGGGCCACCCTCCAACCCGACTGGTCCCCGTTCGGCGTGCTGGCCGTGCTCTGGCTGACCGCCGTCGGCGTGCCGCTGGCCGTCATCGACCTGCGGGTCATGCGCCTGCCCGACGCGGTCGTCCTCCCCGCCTACCCCGTCGCCGCGGTCCTGATCGGGCTGGCCGTCCTGCTGCCCCCCGAGGGGCCCGACACCGACCGGGCCGCCGGGGCGCTCGTCAGCATGGTCCTGGTCACGGTGCTGTACTGGCTGCTGTGGCGGGTGCACAGCGCGGGGCTGGGGTTCGGCGACGTCAAGCTCTCCGGGCTCACCGCGCTGTACGCGGGGTGGGCGGCCGGGACCCTCGGCGCGCTGGTCGCCGTGTTCTGGGCCTTCGCGGCCTTCTCCCTGGTGGGGGTCGTGCTCATGGCGCTGCGGCGGCTCACCCGCAGGGATCCCTTCCCGCTCGGTCCGTTCATGCTCGCCGCCGCGCTGGCCACCGTCCTGACGGGAGGAGCGCTGTTTCCACAACCCTGAACCCGGCGCTCCACCGCGCACCGATCCGTGAAAGGATCGTGCACATGTTGCGTTGGCTGACCGCGGGGGAGTCCCACGGACCCGCACTCGTCGCGATTCTTGAGGGCCTCCCGGCCGGTGTGTCCGTCACCTCGGACGACATCGCCGCCGCGCTGCTCCGCCGTCGCGCCGGGTACGGGCGGGGTGCCCGGATGAAGTTCGAGAAGGACCAGGTCTCCGTCATCGGGGGCATCCGACACGGCCGCACCCAGGGGGGTCCGGTCGCGATCGAGGTCGGGAACACCGAGTGGCCCAAATGGGAGAAGGTGATGTCCCCCGACCCCGTGCCCGCCGAGGAGCTGGAGAGCGTGGCGCGCAACGCGCCGCTCACCCGGCCCCGCCCCGGCCACGCCGACCTGGTGGGCATGCAGAAGTACGGCCACGGGGAGTCGCGGCCGATCCTGGAGCGCGCCAGCGCCCGTGAGACCGCCGCCCGCGTCGCGATCGGCGAGGTCGCGCGCCAGTTCTGCCGTCAGGCCCTGGGCGTGGAGATCCTGAGCCACGTGGTGTCCATGGGGCCCGTGGCGGTGCCCGAGGACGCCCCGGAGCCGCGCCCGGAGGACCTGGCCGCCATCGACGCCGACCCGCTGCGCTGCTTCGACGCCCAGACCAGCGCCCGCATGGTCGAGGAGGTCGACGACACCAAGAAGTCCGGTGACACCCTCGGCGGCGTGGTCGAGGTGCTGGCCTACGGCCTGCCGCCCGGCCTGGGCAGCCACGTGCACTGGGACCGGCGCCTGGACGCGCGCCTGGCCGGTGCGCTCATGGGCATCCAGGCGATCAAGGGCGTGGAGGTCGGCGACGGCTTCCGCACCGCCGCCCGCCGCGGTTCGGCCGCCCACGACGAGATCGAACCCGGTCCGGACGGCGTGCGCCGCCGCACCAACCGCGCCGGAGGCGTCGAGGGCGGTATGACCACCGGCGACCCGCTGCGCGTGCGCGCGGCGATGAAGCCCATCGCGACGGTGCCCAGGGCGCTGGACACCATCGACATCGAGACCGGCGAGCCCGCGCAGGCCAACCACCAGCGCAGCGACGTCACCGCCGTCCCGGCCGCCGGTGTGGTCGCCGAGGCGATGGTCGCCCTGGTGCTCGCCGAGGCCGCCGTCGAGAAGTTCGGCGGAGACTCGGTCGCCGAGACCGCGCGCAACCTCCGGGGCTACCTGGACGCGCTGACTATCCGCTGACCTTCGATCCCGACCTCGGCGTGCTTCCGTCCCGTTCACGAACGGGACGGAAGCGGACTGGGAACCGCCACGGCTCCCCTTGCCGGAGCGGTTGTCCACAGGCGCGTCCTCGGGGCTGGCGGGGCGCCAAGGGAAGGGCCACACTGGATTCGGGAGCGCTCGTCGCGCTCACAGGCGACGGAGTCGCCCCCGAATCCGAGCATAGGGGCGGATCGAATGTCCCCGCCAGTGCCGCGATCCGGCCTGTGGACGACCTCTCTCACCGCCTCCGGGGACCGAGGTCCGCTGGAGTAGGACAACGCCGTGGCCGTGCTGTCCCCGCACGCGCGGGAACGGTTCACATCCCCCCGGCAAGGGTTCGCGTCTCCCCGGCGAAGCTAAGGTGGGGGAAGGCAAGATCAAGGCAGGGGGGCAGCGCTTCTCAGCGCGCGGTGCCCCGGATTCTCCAGATGGGAAGAGCGTGGCAAAAGCGATCGCGGTGCTCATCGGTTCGCCCGGATCGGGCAAGTCCACCGTCGGAGAGGCCCTGGCGGGGCGCCTGGGCGCCGACCTGTTGTGCACCGACACCGAGGTCGAGAAGCGCGCGGGCAAGCCCATCGGCGACATCTTCGTCGAGGACGGCGAGGAGCGCTTCCGCGCCCTGGAACGCGAGGTCGTCGCCGAGGGGCTGCGCGCCTGGGAGGGCGTGATCGCCGTCGGCGGCGGCGCGGTCCTGGACGAGGACACCCAGCGCGACCTGGCCGGACACCACGTGGTCTACCTCCAGGTGGAGTTCGGTGAGGCCGCCAAGCGCGTGGGCATGGACGTGGCCCGTCCCCTGCTCGCGGGCAACCCCCGCACCCGGCTGCGCCAGCTGCTCAACGAGCGCCTGCCCGTCTACGAGCGCCTGGCCAGCGTCACCGTGGAGACCACCGGCTACCACCCCGAAGAGATCGTCGACGCCATCCTGCCCTCCCTGGCCGGACAGGACTCCGGAAAGGCCCAGCAGTGACCGTGACCCGGATCGGTGTGGGCGACTCCGCCGGCCGCTACGACGTGGTGGTCGGCAGCGGGGTCCTCTCCGAACTCCCCTCCCTGGTCGGCGACGCCGCCCAGGTGGCCGTCATCCACCCCGAGAGCCTGGACGGGATCGCCCGCCCCGTGGTCGGCGCCCTGGAGGCCGCCGGTTACCGGGCGCACTCCATGCCCGTCCCGGACGGCGAGGCCGCCAAGACCGCGGCCGTCGCCGCCGACCTGTGGTCCCGGCTCGGGCAGCGCAACTTCACCCGCAGCGACGCCGTCGTCGGCGTGGGCGGGGGAGCCGCCACCGACCTGGCCGGGTTCGTCGCCGCCACCTGGCTGCGCGGCGTGCGCTCGGTCCTGGTGCCCACCACCCTGCTCGGCATGGTCGACGCCGCCGTCGGCGGCAAGACCGGCATCAACACCCCCGAGGGCAAGAACCTCGTCGGCGCCTTCCACCCCCCGGCCGGGGTCCTGTGCGACCTCGCGACCCTGCCGAGCCTGCCCCGCGCCGACTACATCGGCGGCCTCGCCGAGATCGTCAAGGCCGGGTTCATCGACGACCCCGTCATCTGCGACCTGGTCGAGGACGACCCCGAGGGCGCGGCCGAACCCGGGGGCAGGCACACCCGCGAGCTCATCGAGCGCGCCATCCGGGTCAAGGCCGACGTCGTCTCCGGCGACCTGCGCGAGAGCGGCCGCCGCGAGATCCTCAACTACGGCCACACCCTGGGCCACGCCATCGAGCGCGCCGAGAACTACACCTTCCGGCACGGCTACGCGGTCTCCATCGGCATGGTCTACGCCGCCGAACTCGCCCGCCTGGACGGCCGCGTGGGCGACGACCTGGTCCAGCGCCACCGCTCGCTGCTCTCCTCGGTCGGCCTGCCCGTCTCCTACGCCCCCGAGGCCTGGCCCGAACTGCGCGCCGCCATGAGCGTGGACAAGAAGGCCCGCGGGGCCACCCTGCGCTTCGTCGTCCTGGACGGCCTGGCGCGGCCCACCATCCTCAGCGGCCCCGCGCCCGAACTGCTGGACGAGGCGTACCGCGCGGTCACGGGCGACACCCGGGTTCCGCGAAGCCACTAGACTGCACACAGGCGACGTGCGCACCGGCGCGCCCGGGGAGCTCCCCGAGGTGCCCGTGCCCGGCCCCACCGAACACCGACCGGGCCCCGCGGGGGTCGGTCCCCGACGTGTCAAACCCCTTGGAGAGACGACCGAAGTGGCCACGACGAACGACATCAAGAACGGCACGACCCTGCGGCTCGACGGCGGCGTCCTCTGGAACGTCCTGGAGTTCCAGCACGTCAAGCCGGGCAAGGGCGGCGCGTTCGTCCGTACCAAGCTGAAGAACGTCCTCACGGGCAAGATCGTCGACAAGACCTTCAACGCCGGGTCCAAGGTCGAGTTCGCCAACGTCGACCGCCGCGAGATGGAGTACCTCTACCACGACGGCGAGGCCTTCATCTTCATGGACACCAGCACCTACGACCAGATCCCGGTCCCGGAGGCCGTCGTCGGCGACGGCAAGGACTTCCTGCTGGAGAACACCAAGGTCACCGTGGCCACCAACGAGGGCAACCCCCTCTACATCGAGCTGCCCGCCGCCGTCGAGCTGGAGATCACCCAGACCGACCCGGGCGTGCAGGGCGACCGCTCCACCGGCGGCACCAAGCCCGCCACCGTCCAGACCGGCGCCACCATCCAGGTTCCCCTGTTCATCAGCGAAGGCGAGCGCGTCAAGGTCGACACCCGCACGGGTGACTACCTCGGGCGAGTCAACTGATGAGCGGAGCACGGCGCAAGGCACGGCGGCGCGCGGTCGAGGTCCTCTACGAGGCCGAGGTGCGCGCCACCTCGGTGGAGGACGTCATCCGGCGCCGGCGGGCCCAGCCCGAACCGCCGATCAACGACTTCACCGAGAGTCTGGCCCGCTCGGTCGACGAGCGGCGTGAGCGCATCGACGAGCTCCTGGACACCTACGCCATCGGCTGGACCCTGGAGCGCATGCCGGTCGTGGACCGCAACATCCTGCGGATGGGCGCCTACGAACTGCTGTGGGCCGACGACATCCCGGACGGTGTGGCGATCGCCGAGGCGGTCGGCGTGGCCAAGGAGCTGTCCACCGACGAGTCCCCCAACTTCGTCAGCGGACTCCTGTCCAGGCTGATGGAGAACAAGTCGACGCTCTCGCTCTAGGGCGCGACCGGCATCGGCGCGTGGGGGACCGTCGGGGCAACGTGGATTGAGGGAACGCAGGTGACTGACAGGACCAGCGTGGCCGCGGGCGGCGGCCTCGGCGCGAGCGGGGCGACCGGCCCGGGGCGGGCCGCCAACGC
>NZ_QPFC01000225.1:0-8590 GCF_003427465.1 Nocardiopsis sp. TNDT3
GCCCCTGCCCCCCGCGGGCCGCGCCCGGTCAGCGCTTCGCGACGCCTTCTCCCAGGTCGGGCCGTGCCCACGGTCGCGTTCGAAGGGGGGCGAATGTCGTCACCGCTGGGTACGTTGTCGGCAACGACAGCGCTACGAGGAGGCCTCACCGTGAAACTTCGAGTGGACCGCGACGCGTTCGCCGAGGCGGTCGCCTGGACGGCCCGGGCCCTCCCCACACGGCCCGCCGTCCCGGTGCTCTCGGGGATCCGCATGGAGCTCTCCCCGGACGGCGCCTCCCTGCACCTGTCGGGGTTCGACTACGAGGTCTCCACCCGCGCCTCGGTGGACGTCCTCTCCGAGGAGCCCGGCGCCGCCCTCGTCCCCGGCCGCCTCCTGGCCGAGATCGTGCGCAACCTGCCGTCCGGCTCCGTGCACATCGACAGCGACGGCCCCAAGCTGCGCATCGTCGGCGGCGCCGCGCGCTTCACCCTCATCACCATGCCGCTGGAGGACTACCCCACCCTGCCCGGCATGCCCGGACGCATCGGCTCCGTCGCCGCGGACGCCTTCGCGGCGGCCGTGCGCCAGGTGGCCCCGGCGGCCAGCCGCGACGACACCCTGCCCATGCTCACCGGCGTCTACCTCGACTTCAGCGGCGACACCCTGAGCCTGGTCGCCACCGACCGCTACCGCATCGCCGTGCGCGAACTGTGGTGGAGCCCCGAGGACCAGGGCCTGGACGCGGCCGCCCTGGTGCCCGCGCGCACGCTGAGCGACACCGTGCGCGGTCTGCTCACCAAGTCCAACGTGGACATCGCCCTGTCCACGGCCAGCGGAGGCGAGGGCGTCAGCCTCTCCCCGGGCGAGGGCATGATCGGCTTCGAGAACGGCGAGCGCCGCACCACCACCCGGCTGATCGACAGCGAGTTCGTCAAGTACGCCGCCTGGTTCCCCAAGGAGTTCTCCGCGCGCGCCGAGGTGGCCGTCACGCCCCTGGCGGAGGCGGTCAAGCGCGTGGCGCTGGTCGCCGACCGCAACACCCCGCTGCGGCTGGCCTTCTCCGAGGGCGAGGTCGTGCTGGAGGCGGGGTCGGGAGAGGACGCCCAGGCCGTGGAGGCGATCGAGGTCGGCTACGAGGGTGAGCCCCTGCGGCTGGCCTTCCGTCCCGACTACCTCATGGACGGGCTGGCGGGTGTGGAGACCGACACCGCCTACCTCAACTTCACCGAGCCGACCAAACCCGCCGTGTTCACCGACGTGCCGGCCAAGGAGGGGGAGAACCCCTCCTTCCGTTACCTGGTTCAGCCTTTGCGGGTGTCCTGATAAGAGGTTATGGACCCATTCTCAACCGGGCCGCCACCTTATCCACAGAGTTATCCACAGGAGGCCGTTCTTCCTGTGGATAACCCCGGGTAATCGTCCCCGGGAACACCAGAACCGCCCCGGTTGAACTCTCGCATTTCCCCTCTGACATGCGAGAACAACAATCGGGGCGGTTCTGTGCACAGCCTGTGGACAACTTCGCGGAAGGGGCCTACTCGCTCTCGTTCAGCGCGGACGAACCACCGCTCCCCACCGGCGTGTCCAGCCCCAGTTCGGCCTGGCGCCCCCGCCGGTAGCCCGCCCGGTACCCCGCGGCGCTGTGCGTGCGCTCGGGCCGGTGCTTGCGCAGCTGCGGGAACTGCTTCTGGAACTCCTCGCTCACCCGGTGCACGTCGTTGAGCAGCACCAGCTCCGCGCCGCGGGAGGCGTCCACGCTCTCCCCAGACCCGCCCGAGCCGCCCGGCGAGGCCATCTCCTGCAACCGCGCGCGGAACTCGCGGATGCGCTCGGCCACCGCCTGCCCGTAGGCGCGCACGAACGACCGGTAGTAGCGCTTGCGCTCGGTCTCCAGCTCCGAGCGCGTGTAGTTGCGCAGCTCCCGGATGTCGGCCACGTGCGACGAACTCATGAACTTCGCCGAGGCCTCCATCTGCATGGAGATCGACGGCAGCAGCATACGCAGCGCGTCCAGCGCGCTCACCGTGCCCACGAGGATCATGACGCGTTCGGTGTTCTCGGAGTTGTTGCCCCGTACCGCGGACTGGCAGCCGTAGGCCGCGGAGATGTCGGCCAGTGCGCGCACCCGTGCCTTGCCGTGGCCCCCCACCCCCGAGACGGTGTAGTCCATGCGGCTGATCGCGTCCGGCGCCTCGCCCCTCTCGGCGCGGGCCTCGGCCTCCGCGATCGCGTGGCGGGTCATCAGCTCGGCGGCCTTGGCGGTGAACGCCTGGCTCTCGGCATCAGTAACCGCGGGGTCCTCCGCCATGCGGAGGAGCCCGCGGACCCGCTCGACCATCTTCTGACGAGCAGATTCAGTCATCGGCGCCCGGTTGTCTCCCCTAGGTGAGTATCTGCCTTCCACCATCGGCGGAAGATACCGAGCCTAGGCGTTCTTGTTGCCGACCACCATCGCGATGAGGCCAACGGTGATCCAGATCGCCGCCGCGACGAACAACCCGCCGAACAGACCGCCGATGATCGAGCCGGTGAAGATGCTGACGAGGGCGTACCCCGCGCCGCCGATTCCGGCGGGCACGGCCGCGTACCGGAACGGGTAGGTGGCGGCGTAGCGCCTGCCCCGGCGGTCGGCCTTGCGGCTCATCACGCCGCCCACACCGCCGATCAGTGAGAAGAAGACCACCGCCGCGGTCAGACCGGAGGCGATCGCGCCCAGGCCCGAGCCCAGGTTGAGGAGGAAGAAGAGGGCACCGCCGGCGGCACCCCCCAGCACCGAGGTGGTCCAGGGCCAGATCATCGTCGCCGAGGCGACGGGAGTGAATGCGTTACCGCGCTCCAGCGTCATGTCCACTGCTCCAGTCGAATAGCGTGACGACCGCTCTGCGCCGGGCCGTCCCCTCCAGCATGCGGGGCCGGAGCCCGGAGCGCATCAGGGATCCGCCCCTGACATTCCCCCGAGACCGCCCTCCGGCACCCCGCCCGGACTCCCGACGGGTGCGCGGAAGGCCCCCGCGCAGGGTCCAACGCTCAACCGGTCGCGGAAGTGCCCGGACCGCCGCCGTTCTCCGAGAAGGCCGAGACCAGGTTCGCGTGCAGGTGCGGCCACGCGGCGCGGAACGGCGGCAGCAGCGGGAGCGAGTCGGCGGAGTCCACCGGCACCCAGCGCACCTCCTTGCTCTCGGAGTTGCCCGGCCGGAACGGCGTCAGCCCCGGCAGGCTCGCCATGAACGTGTCGTAACGCCACACGGTCAGGTCCTCCTCGTGGACGCCGAGGAGGCTGTACCCGTCCAGGTCGCCCTCGACCTCCTCCTCGAACTCGCGCACGGCGGCCTCCAGGGGTGTCTCGTCCCGGTTGCGGGCGCCCCCGGGGATGCCCCAGGTGCCCCCCATGTGGGTCCAGCCCGCCCGGTGCTGGAGCAGCACGTGGCCCGCTCCGGCGGCGTCGGTGGCGTACAGCAGCAGTCCGGCCGCGCCGTAGATCCCCCACCTGCGGGTTCCGTCCGGCAGGCTCACCCAGCCGTTTCCGTCGCCCTCCAGCATCACGTCCTCCAACTTCGCGCCCTCCGGGACCGCCGCTGCCGTCCGATCGGCATGCTCCCTAGCAACCTATGGCCCGACACCGGGCTCGCGCAGCCCTCCTCCCGGTGTACGTGCCCGGCGCCACAGGGAGTTCCCGGCGGAGGGCGCGCCCACCCGGGACCTCGTGGCCGTTCGGGCGTGTCGGGATCTCCGAAGGGGCGCCGGTCCCGGGGGAGCGTCCGGGACACGGATGGGGGAAGAACGCGAGAGGTACGAAAAGCTTCGCAAGGGAACGCCTGTCGCGTCCGGGGCGCGGGCCTTCCGGGGGACGGGAACAAGCTTGCCCTCCTGAGTCCGGGAATTTTCCGGATTTCGGCGATGAGGGGAACGTTTGGTTTATCCCCGTCGTTTTCCGGAAGGTTGGAGAGGAAGCGGAATCCGGCCCCGCGGAGGGCGTTCTCCCCGATCGAAGGCGCGCCCCCGGGCGGCGGGCGCGTGGTGCGTGACGGCCGCCGCACACCAGGTGCACGGGCTCTGACCGTCCGCAACCGGCCAACCGCTGGCCCCGGCGGACTCCGGCGGTCCATGATGGCGCGGCCCCCGAACCGCCGCCGCCACACCGATTTCAGCGCTGAAAGAAGACTGAAAGCGGAGTGGAAGAGGATCTCTCTAGTGTGGAACACGTTCGACGCGTTCGGACCCGCGAGAGGACGGCTCGCGGGTCCGACACAGTGCGACGTTCGTTGGACACATGCCACCCGTGGTGTGCTTTGAGGCGGAACCCGCCACGGGTGGCCAGTCCGCCGGAAGGCGGGGTCCGTTGATGCTTCGTAGACGTAGGGCTACCTTGCGGCTCTACGCGAGTGCCGTGAGAAGAGGAGTCCGAGTGCCGAAGATGCTGACCGTGGACGAGGAGTTCGAGGCGATCGTCGCCGGCGACCTCCGCGAGGTGCGCGCGGACAAGATGCAGCCCTACCAGGAGCCGGACCCCTCGAAGCCGGTCCCGGCCGCGCCGCCCGTCGAGAGCGCGCCCGCCGAGAAGAAGTCCGCTGAGGAGAAGTAACTCCTTTTTCGGGTAGTCCAACGGTCACTCCGAGTACCTGCGTGGAGGGGGGTACTCGGAGCCGTTGGCATGTCCGTATTCCCTATTTCCGGCCAATGGCCCTTGCTAGGGTTGCTGATTGTGGAATTCGGCGTGCTTGGCCCCATTACCGTCTGGTCCGACGGCCGACCTGTTCCGGTCGGCGGTCCGCGCCAGCGCTGTGTGCTGGGCGCGCTGCTGGTGCACCTGGGGCGCGAAGTCACCATCGACCAACTCATCGGTTACCTCTGGAGCGACGATCCGCCCCGTACCGCCCGGTCGGTGATCCAGGTCCAGATATCCCACCTGCGCCGCAGCCTCCCCGGTACCATCGCCACCACCCCCGGCGGGTACACCCTCGACGTCGACGCTGACTCCGTCGACCTGCACCGCTTCCGCAGGCTCCGGGACCGGGCCGCCGCGGCCGAGCCCAAGACCGCGGTCGACATGCTGGAACAGGCGCTGGAGTGCTGGCGCGGAGTCCCCTTCTCCGGTGTCGGCTCCGAGTACCTGGACTACACCGTCGTCGCCCCCCTCCGGGAGGAGCGCTGGTCCTGCGTCGTGGCCTGGGCCACCCACGCGCTGGAACTGGGCAGGCACGCCGACGTGGTCTCCCGGCTGACGTCCCTGGTCAGCGAGGAGCCCTTCAGGGAGCGGCTGCACCACCTGCTCATCACGGCCCTGTGGCGCGACAACGAACGGGCCAGGGCGCTCTCCGTCTACGAGGAGTTCCGGGCCAGGCTGGCCGACGAGCTGGGTGTCGACCCCGGTCCGGAACTGGTCGCCCTGCACACCCGGATCCTCCAGGAGGACTTCTCGGAGGAGGGGCCGCAGGACCTGTCGTCCGGGGAGCCGGGAACGCGTTTCGTGGTCCGCAACGACCTCCCGCGGGACCTGCCGGACTTCACCGGACGCCAGGAGTCCCTGCGGCGGTTGGACGAGGTGGCCCGTACCGGAGACGACCGCGCCCAGGTCTGCGTCATCACGGGCAGCGGCGGCGAGGGCAAGACGACCACAGCGGTCCGCTTCGGCTATGAGGCGGCCGGGCGCTACCCCGACGGACAGCTGTTCATCGACCTGTACGGGTACACGACCGACAGGGAGCCTCTCGACGCCATGTCCGCGCTCGGCGCCCTGCTGCGCGCGGTCGGCGTCGAGCCCGAGGCCGTGCCCGAGTCCCTCGAAGAGCGCGCGGCGCTGTGGCGGGCCACCCTCATGGGGCGCAGGGTCCTGGTCATCCTCGACAACGCGTTCAGCTACGCCCAGGTCAGCCCGCTCCTCTCCTCCTCGCCGGGGTCGATGACCCTCATCACGACCCGCAACGAACTCTCCGGGCTCAGCGGCGCCCGCTTCCTCTCCCTGGGGGTGTTCGACGAGAGCTCCTCCCTGGAGCTGCTCGGACGCGTCCTGGGAGAGGACCGCGTACAGCGCGAACCGGACCAGGCCCGGGAGATCATCCGGATCTGCGGTGGCCTCCCCCTCGCCCTGCGCGTGGTGGCGGGACGGATGCTCAGCCGTCCCAGGTGGTCGTTCGCGCACGTCGCCCGCCGACTCGGTGAGCAGAACCGGAAGTTCCGCGAACTCCAGGTCGAGGGGCAGAGCGTCGAGGCCGCCATCGACCTGTCCTTCCAGAGCCTCAACCGGGACCAGAGCAGGACCTTCCTCCTGCTGGGTCTGATGATCGGCAGCACGATCGACCTCGGCGGCGCGGCCGCCCTCCTGGACATGACGGTGGAGGACGCGGACGACATACTCCAGGAGCTGGTCGGGGTGTGCCTGCTGGAGGAGCCCCAGGGGGACGTGTACCGCCTGCACGACCTCATCGGGGCCTTCTCCCGGGATCGTGCGGCCATGCTGCTGGACGCCGGGGAGATCGAGGCCGCGAAGCTCCGTCTGGCGGAGCAGTACATGGCCACGGCACAGCACGCCGCCGACCTCCTGGGTCCGCGCGCGCACGACGACGAGATCGACGTGAGCCGGGGTTACCGCACCGAACTGTCGGGGAGGGAGGACGCCGAGAACTGGTTCACCCTGCACCAGGAGAACCTCGCGGAGACGATCGAGTACTTCGCCTCGCACGGCAACGGCGAGTACGCCTGGCGTATGGCGGACGCGGTGTGGCGTTTCTACGCCCTCCACGGCCAGATGGGCCTGCTGATCAGTTCCCACCAGCGGGCACTCCAGATCAGCGACAAGCAGGGGAACCGGCGCGGGCGCGCGGTGACCCTCATCGGGCTGGGCATCGCCCACTGCCTCTCGGGGCGCTTCGACGAGTCGCTCGCCTTCCTCACCGAGGCCCGGGAACTGCTGACCGCGATCCACGACAGCAGGGGGATCATCCGGGCCCTGGCCAACCTGGGGATGGTCTACGAGCGCGTCGGCCGTCTCGCTGACGCGGCGGAGTCCATCCAGGGTGTGCTGGACTACGCGGTCCAGCTGGGCGACACCCGCCTGGAGGCGTTGCAGTGGGGCAACCTCGCCGTCCTCAAACAGACGCTCGGCGCGTACACGGAGGCTCTCCACTGTGCCCAGCAGTCCATGGAGAAGGCCGTGGGCGAGGGCCAGAAGGTGACCCGGTCCCACGCCAAACGGGTCATGGGGGAGGCCCGCACCGGGCTCGGAGAGCTGGACGCGGCCTTCGCCGACCTGAACGAGGCCCTGGAGCTGTCACACGAGCTGCGCCTGGTGGGCAACCAGGTCTACATCCACAACTCCCTGGGGCTGGCCCACCGGGCCGCGGAGCAGTGGGAGCGGGCGATCGAGTCCCACACCACGGCACTGGACCTGGCCGAGCAGCACGGGCGCCGCAGTGGTGACGCCGAGATCCGCGTCGACCTGGGGATGACCTACGCGGCCGCCGGACGCCACCGCGAGGCGCTGTCCGAGCTGGAGGGGGCCCACGCCATCGCGGTGGAGCGCGGCGAGCGCCACATGGTCGCCCGCGCCGCGCTCGCCCTCGGACGCCTGCCCGCACCGGTCATGGCCGCGGACCGGGCCCGGGGGTTCCTCGGCGAGGCCGAGGAGATCTTCACCGAGTTGGGGCTGGCCGAGGCGGAACAGGCCAGGAAGGCCCTGAAGGACCACCCGCCCGCGTCCCTCGGCTGACGGCCGAGGTCAGTCCCGGCCGACGGTTCCCCCCGCCCCGCGGCGCGGCGCCGCACCGGGTTCCGAACGGCGCCGCGGCGGCCCCAGCCAGCGCGGCCCCAGGGTTCCGCGCCGCATGGTCCACAGGCACAGCGTGGCGGGCAGGACGCGCACCGGCCGGGGAACGTAGGGGTACACCGCGCGGGTCGTCCGCACGATCCGGTCGAAGCGGCGCTGGCGCGCCGGCGACCACGGGATCGCGAACCGCTCGCGCAGGTCGGGCGGAAGCAGCCCGCCGGTGAGCAGGAGCTGGACCCGCATCAGCGGGCGCAGGGGCGCGCTCGCCGGGTGGAACAGCTGCCCGGTGATGGCGCGGGCCTCCTCGCCCACGTCCAGCAGGGCCAGGGCGCCGTCCCAGTAGGCGGCGAACTCCTCGGGGGACGCCGGCCACTTCTCCTCGGGCAGGCCCAGGGCGGTGGCGAACGCCGACGCCTCGCGCAGGTGCAGGGCGCGGTCCTCCTCGCCGAGTTCGCCGAACACCATCGCGTGCAGTCGCGAGGCGGTCTGGAACAGGGTGGCGGCCACCCACAGCAGGAGGTCGTCGTCCAGGGCCCGGTACCCGGGGCCGTTCACCTTGCGGTGCAGCGCCCGCACGATGGCGTGCAGGCGCCTCCTCTCCTCCTCGGTGCCGTAGACCGTGCCGTACACGAAGTAGAGGGTGCCGAGCAGCCGGTCGAACGGCCGGGAGGAGAAGTCGCTGTGGTCGTGCACCCCGCGGGCGACGCCGGGGTGGGCGATCTGGAGCAGGACGGCGTACCCCGCGCCGCCGAGGACGCAGGCCTCCGCGCTGATCCGTCGCAGAGGTGATCGGTCGGACGGTCTGCCCATGCCTGGGATCGTACGGCACCCGCCCGCGCGGGCGGG
>NZ_QPFC01000226.1:0-2284 GCF_003427465.1 Nocardiopsis sp. TNDT3
ACCCCGGAGTCCGGGGCGCCGCGGGGATCGTGGGTTCGGGGGCCGGAGGCGGGTTCTTCGAGGCGCTGGACCGGGAAGAGGGCGGTGTCCCGGGCGGGGCCGTTCGCGTCGGGTCGGCGGCGTGGCCCCCGGCGGCCCGGGCACCGCGGCACCCGCCCCACCGGTGCGTGGCCGGGCTCACTCGTCGAAGGCGACCTCGGCGGCGTCGAGCTCCTCCTCGTCCTCCCCGGCTCCGCAGGGGTCGTCGGACTCGGCGCGGGAGGCGGCGCTGAAGCCCTCCAGGTAGCCGCGGGCCCGCTCGGCCTTGGGGTAGCGGCGCACCAGGTCCCAGAACTCCCGGCCGTGGTGCGGGATGAACAGGTGCGCGAGTTCGTGGATGAGCACGTAGTCCACGACCCAGGAGGGCATTCCGGCGACGCGGCGGGAGATGCGGATCGTGCGGGTCTCGGGGGTGCACGACCCCCAGCGCGAGTTCTGGTTGTCCACCCAGCGCACGCTCTCGGGGAGTTCGGTGCCGTCCAGGTAGCGGCGGGCCAGTTCGAGCGCGCGTTCGTGGAGTTCGGCGTCGCCGGGGTTGCGGCGCCCCTCGCGGGCCTCGAGTCGTTGCAGCATACGGCCCACCCAGCGCTTTTCCTCTGCGCGGGAGAACGTCGCGGGCACGAGGACGACCGTGGTGTCCCCGTCCCTGTAGGCCGACACCGTGCGTCGGCGACGAGGACTGCGTCGTACCTCGATTTTGGTGTTCGAGGGCACGGATTTTACGGTAGCCGAGCGAGGCGCTCCAGCACAGGTGTGTCCTGTCCTGTTATGTCGCCGATCTTGCGTCTTCTCCGGATCCGGGAACGTAACCGAAAAACACGTCCCTGTAGCACATTCCGCCCTGACCAGGGTCCTTTTTCGGCTGTGGGACGGGCCACGGAGGGGCCCGTCGGGATGCCCCAGTGCTCTTTCGGATACACAAAAGAGACCGGACGGTGACCCCCGGAGGAGCCCCGCCCGGTCCCGTGATCAGCTCAGGGCGCCGTGCGTCCCGTCACGTCAACACAGACGTGACCACGCGATTTCCATGAGCGCCTGTTCGGCACGGCGCTCCTCGCGCTGGCGGGCGCGCAGCTGGCGGGCGGTGAGCCTCCTGCCCTGCTGTTCACGCGTTTCGACGTCGGTCCGCTCGACCACGCGCATGAGTTCCATCATCATCATCCGTCTTCGTCCTTCGGGTCTTGTGGGGGTCGGGTGAGGCTGTGGCTGGAACGGTCAGGCCGCGACCGGGGCGGGGTTCTTCCGGGGGCGGCCCCTGGGGCGCTTGCGCGCCACGACCTGTCCGGAGACGAGCAGCTGCCCGCCCCAGACGCCCCAGGGCTCACCGCGCTCCAGGGCGTCGGCCAGGCACTGCTCCCGCACGGGGCACGCGCCGCAGACGGCCTTGGCCGCCTCGACGTCGGCGGGCGCCTCGGCGAAGAACAGGTCGGGCTCCAGGCGGCAGGGAACTTCGGTGTCGCCCAGCCAGGGCGTTTCCAGGACCGACGCAAGCATCGGTGCCCTCCAAGATCTTTGATCGTTTCGTACAACGCGGTCGGTGACTGGTCACCGGAACCGGTCCGGTGGGGGACCTGGACTTGCGATGCCGCCGCCCTCTCCCTCGTCCCTGGGGGACGGGGAGCTGGCGAAGATACAAAGAAAGCCGCGGCCCCTGTCGGGGTCCGCGGCCACGGTCGAAACTCTCGGCCTGTCCTGCTCTAGGCCGGAATCCTCCGTGGACACTCCCCCGATGCGCCATACGGGCGCTGGGTAGCTTCTGCTGCGTGCTTCGTCTGGCGCTTGCCGCGATCAAGGGCGAGCCCGGACTCGACGGACACACCACTGCCGTCGCCGAGGACGGTCCGCTCGACCTGGGACACCGTCAACGGGGAGCGGGATCCGGGGACCCCGGTGCCGCCGTTGCCGATGGTGGCCTCGCCGAAGAGGGCGAAGACGTCCGTGTGACCGCGCAGGAGGTTGCCCTGGACAGCGGTCGGGGACAGCTGATGCGACGGCATGGCGAAGCCGGCGACGAAGCCTGTGGTCTCCGTGATGCTGGTCATTGGATCGGGCACCTCCTTCACTTTCGGGCGGCGGGATCTTGCACCCGCGCCGGGAGCGGTCATTGCGACGGGGTACACACTATGGGCTGGCGCGGAAAGAGAGCAACCTATTTTTGACCTGCGCAAACGTCCGCATCCGGTCAGGGGTTCGCGGGAATGCCGCGGCGCCCGGAAGCGTTGCCTTTGGGCATCCCCCGGGCGCC
>NZ_QPFC01001448.1:0-1186 GCF_003427465.1 Nocardiopsis sp. TNDT3
CTCCCCCAGGTCGGAGGCCCGCCATGCCCCTGCCGCGCACACGCCACCTCTCACGCGCGCCGCCGAGCCCGCCACCGGTCAGCTCGCGACACCGCACTCCCTGGGCGCACACCCCGCAGCCCTCCGCCCCCGCGGCGGAAGGCCAACCCCCACACCGCTCACGCACCAGGAGCAACCGTGAGAGCACGACTTCGCCAACGAATCGCGGCACTGGCCGCCGCGGTCGTCCTACCCCTCGCACTGGCACCCGTCCCGGCCGCGTCGGCCGACACCGCGGGCGTCACCGTCACCTACGTGGAGACCAGTCGCTGGGAGACCGGCTACGGCGGGCAGCTGACCATCGCCAACGGCTCGGGGTCGGCGCTGACCGACTGGAGCATCGGCTTCCGGCTCCCGTCCGGCACCGCCATCACCAGCCTGTGGAACGCCACCCTCAGCCGCTCCGGCGACGCCTACACCGTCACCCCGCCCTCGTGGGGCGCCTCCGTCCCGGCGGGCGGCAGCTACTCCATCGGGTTCAACGGCACCCACGGCGGCGGCGACACCGCTCCCGTGGACTGCACGGTCAACGGCGGCGGCTGCTCGGGCGAGCCCGGCGAGGAGGACACCGAGCCTCCCACCGCGCCGACCGGCCTGACCGTCACCGGCACCACCTCGACCACCGTGGCCCTGCAGTGGGGCCCCGCGGACGACAACGCCGGGGTCGCGGGCTACGAGGTCCTCTCCGGCGGCGAGGTCGTCCGCGCGGTCACCGGCACCACCGCCACCGTCACCGGGCTGGCGCCCCAGACCGAGCACACGTTCACCGTGCGCGCCTACGACACCTCCAACAACAGGGGTCCCGAGAGCGGCGCCGTCACCGCCACCACCGACGCGGACGGCGGCGGCCCCACCGACCCGCCCCAGGAGCGCCGGGTCGCCTACTTCACCCAGTGGGGCATCTACGGCCGCGACTACCTGGTGAACGACCTGGTCACCTCGGGCACCGCCGAGAAGCTCACCCACATCAACTACGCCTTCGGCAACATCAACGCGAACGGCGAGTGCTTCATGGCCAACCAGCTCGGCCAGGGCGACGCCTGGGCCGACTACGGCCGCTCCTTCGGGGCCGCCGACAGCGTCGACGAGGTCGGCGACACGTGGGACCAGGACCTGCGCGGCAACTTCAACCAGCTGCGCGAGCTCA
>NZ_QPFC01000227.1:0-3495 GCF_003427465.1 Nocardiopsis sp. TNDT3
GCCCTCGGCGGGGCCCACGTCGTGCCCCTGCCCGCCGACCCCCGACACGAACGGACGGGCGCCGGTGTCCACGGCACGGCGCCGCCCACGAACCCGGGCCCCGCCGAGGGCCCCGACGGATGGAGGAGACCGTGAACGTCGCGTTCGACGACCACGAACCCGGACCCGAGGACCTGCACCTGTGGACCGCGCGCGGTTTCACCGTGGCGGACGCCCGCCGCTGGATCGACGCCGGGTTCGTGCTGGACTCCGCCGAGCGCTGGCGCGGCAGCGGCGTGTACCGGCCCGGCCCCGCCCTGGAGTGGCGCGCGGCCGGGATGACCCCGTACACGGTCCGGCCCATGCTCCGCGCGGGGATGACCCCGGCGGACGCCGTGCGCTGGCACGAACTGGGCTACTCCCCCGCAGAGGCGGCCGAACGGCACCTGGCGGGCGAGCGCCCCCGGCCCCGGCGGCTGCTGCGGGCCCTGCTGCCGGTGCGGCGGGCCCCCGGGCTGGACCTGAGCGAGGAGCAGGCCCAGACCCTGGACGCCCTGCTGTCGGCGGGGGTACCCGCGGCGACCGCGCGCGCCTACCTGGACACGGGCTGGGACGGCGCCGACGCCGTGCCGTGGGCCCGCGCGGGGGTGGACCCCGCGCAGGCCCGGGTGTACCGGGCGATCGGGTTCTCCCCGCGGGAGGGCGCGGCGCTGGCCGGGGACGGCCGCGACGCGCTGGCGCTCATGTGCGCGTGGTGGGACGCGGGCGTGCCCCGTGAGGAGGTCGCGGCCTGGACGGTGGCGGGGTTCGGCCCGGCCGAGGCGGCGCGGGCCCGCGCCTCGGGCGCGGGGCCGGAGGGTGCGCGGGTGCTGCGCGCCCTGGGAGGACGGTCTCCTGCGCAGGACGCGGACACGGGGGAGGGACCGGGGGCGGGACCCTCCTGAACCGGTCGGCCACCACGGCCCCCGTGAACTCCGGAGCCACCGGATCGGCCGGAACCGCTGGGCAGGCGTCCGGGGACGAGCCCCCCGGTGCGGGCCTGCCGGTTCGCGGGGCGCCGTTCGGGGGCGGCCGATTGGGCCCCTGGCCGGGGGCCGTCTACCGGCGGTCCGCCCGCGCGCCGAGGAGCGCGGCGACGGCGTGGCCCGCGCCGCGGGCGTCGGAGCGGGCCGTGATCCGACCGCCGACGACGCGGACGGCGCTCTCGGTGGCGTCGCCGACCACGGGCACGCCCGCGGCCGCGGCGATCTCACCGGAGGGGTCGAACACCACGCGCAGGCGCGGCCAGGCCCTCTCGGGGAAGGCCTGGCGCAGGCAGCCGCACAGGTCGGCCACGGCCAGCCGCGCGAGCGGGGTCAGCTCGTCGGGGTCCCCGGTGACCACCACGGCGGTCACGGGGGAGCCCGCGGGCGCGGAGCGCAGCGCCTCCTCCGCCGCTTCGAGGCGGTGCGTGCCCAGGATCGCCACGATCCCGTCCCCGGCCAGGGACACGGCACGCCTGCGGACCGCGTCGAAGGCCTCCGGCGGTGACCACTCCTCGTCGGCGGGCACTGCCTGGCGCACGTGCTCCAGGTGGGGCGGCGGCCAGGCGTCCTCCAGGTCCAGGTCGGCCAGGCGCTCGCAGGCGCGCACCACCGCGAAGGGGTCCGCGAAGCCGGGCGCGACACCGACCAGCTGGCCGGTCCCGTACAGGGTGGTGAGCACGGTCCCAGCCACGCGCACCCGGCGTCCGCCGGGGACGGACGGGGGCGCCAACGCCTCCAGGGACAGGCCGAGCAGGAGCGCGTTCAACCGCATGAGCTGGGCGAAGGCGCTCCGGACGGGCTCGTCGGAGAGGACCTCGGGCGGAAGCGCGGTCCCGGTCAGCGAGGACTCGCCGATGGTGGGGAGCCGGGAGGCCCAGGCGCGGGCGAGCGCGCCCAGCGCCGTGCGGGCGCTGTGCCCGGGTTCGGGACGGGCGGCGTCGGCGGAGCGCTCGGCGGCGTCGGCCAGCACCGACAGGTACAGGGCGCGCTTGCCGGGAAAGTTGGAGTAGACCGCGCCCCGGGTGAGGTCGACCCGTTCGGCGATACGGTCGACCTTGGCGTCGCGGAAACCGTGCTCGGCGAACTCGTCCCCGGCCGCGGACAGCACGCGCGCCCGGTTGCGGGCCTGGCGCTGCGCCCTGGTGAGCCGGACCATCGTGCTTCCCCTCGCTTCGGCGTCCACCCATCCTACGGTGGGATGCCCAGGGCACCCGGATACTTGGGAAATCCCGATGTCCCGGGTATCCGGGCACGGCCGCGGACCGCCCCCGGGGCCCGGGCGGTCATCGGGGGTCGGCCTACCGCTGGCCCGGCCCCGGGAGGGCCCTCGGCAGGAGAGGCACGGGTCAGGAGTGCTCCCGCAGCCACCGCGCGCGCCGCATCAGGTGCCGAGCGTCGGCGAGGGCGTGGTGCAGCCCCGACGTCTGGGGCGGAAGCCTCGGGTCCCCGAGCCGGACCGCCTCCTGTTTGAGGTCGTGGGTGAGGAAGGGCACCTCGCGCGGCGTCTCCCGGGGCGTTCCCCACAGCTGGCACAGCAGTACGTGGTCGTAGGAGCCGTACCACGCCCACAGCTGCGGTTCGGGGGTGTCGCGCAGGAACTCGTGCACCATGCGCGCGATCTCCCCGCGCGTGCGCACGTGCGGATGGCCGGTGTCCAGTACGGCGTCCTCCGGTCCGCCGCGCAGGGGCAGCTGCGGCCAGACGTGCTCGGACAGCCACGGGTCCGAGCGCACGAGGTCCTGGTCGAACTCGGAGCTGACCGCGTACAGCTCGCGGCCGTCCTCGGCCACCATGCCGATGCTGACCAGGACCAGGGGGTGCTCCGACCCCCGGTCGACGAACTCGGTGTCGTAGTACACGCGCATGCGCGCTCCCCTCCGGGCGGCCGGACGGGCCGGTGCGCCCGTGCCGCGTGGAGTCCGGCCCACCGGCCACGGTCGCACACGCGCGGGCTCCGCGTCAGCCGGTTCGCCGTCTCCGCCCGGCGGCACACGCCCTGGCATGCGACGGCCGGTCCGCCCGAACGGATCGGGCGGACCGGCCGGTGTCCGGTCGGCTCAGGGGCTCCCGGCCGGATCGGTCACGGGTGGGCCGCTATCCGGCGTAGGTCTCGAACTCGGCGACGCGCGGCGTGCCGTTCGAGCCGGTGATCTCGAAGTTGATCTTGCGCAGCGTCGTCGGTTCGAAGTCGATGACGCCCGCTCCGCTCCCGGTGGCCAGGACGTCACCGGTGTTGTGGTCGACGACCCGCCAGGAGCCGATGTTGCCCTCGGCCCCGGCCGCCTCGCGGATGTTGATCGTGGACACCGTGGTGTCGGAGCCCCACTTGACCGAGATGCGGCCGGTCGAGCCGCTCGGCGACCAGTAGGTGCCCATGTCGCCGTCGACGACGTTGCCGTAGCTGGTCCCGCTGGCCTTGCCGGAGCCGTCGGCTCCGGCCCCGGCGCTGAGGTTGGTGCCCTCGGGCGGGTCGGTCGGGTCCGGGTCCGGG
>NZ_QPFC01001449.1:0-1413 GCF_003427465.1 Nocardiopsis sp. TNDT3
ACCGAGGCCCGGGGCCGTCGGTTTCGGAGCCGGGGCGCCCGCGCGGGCGCGGTCGGCTCAGAAGCGGTCGACCAGGAGCTGTCCGTCGGCGGCGCGCTGGCCGCTCAGGCCGCTGCCGTAGTTGGCCTCCACCCGCGAGCGCTCGGAGGCGTTGGGGTAGCGGCTGGTGCAGTTCACGCCGCCGGTGGAGCCCGACATCAGCGACGAGCACGGGCCGGGCTTGGCGTCGGGCAGGCCCAGGCTGTGGCCGAGTTCGTGCGCGGCGATGCGCACCGCGTCGTAGCCCTGGGCGGTGCCCTGGCGGCCCATCCAGACGGTGACCTGTCCGCCCGGGCGCACCGGGCCCAGGTGGGCGCGGGGCCAGCCGTCGTCGGCGACGATCCGGATCTCGGCGCGCCGTCCGGCGGAGGCCGGTTCCAGGCGCACGTTGCTGACGCTGGAGTTCCACACGTTCACGGCCGAGGCGACGGCGGAGGTGTACTCCGCGGCCCTGCTGGCGTCGTAGTACAGGACGGTCTGGCGCAGCGGCTGGGTCTGCTCCGCGGGCGCGGCGGTGGCCGGCGCGGTGCCCACCAGCGTCAGCGCCAGGGCGCTCAGGGCGATCAGGACGGGCATGAGGACACGTCTCAGCATGGGGGTCTCCCGGGGGTGAGGGTGCTGATGTTGCCTGGTGACCCGGTGGGGTCGGGTCGATGCTATGTGTAGCGGTGTGCCGCCACAAGATGTGCGGAGCGCCTAATTGAGGCACCGCGTACCGGCCCGGGGCCTCTGGGGGAGAGGGCGCCGTTCTGTCGCAGACCTCCGATAAAACGGAGGAATCCGTACGCCACGACCGCCGCGAGGTACCCCCTGATGGACCGCCCCTCCCTGCCCCTGCCGCCCGCCGACGACGCGTCGCACGTGCCCGGGATGCTGCTCCTGCGCACCGACCACGACGACGAGGCCTGGGACGACGTCCTCTCCCGCATGGGCGAACTGCCCGGCCTGGTGGCGCCCGCCCCCGGCCAGCAGGTCCCCGCGGCGTCGGAGGCCCCCGTTCCCCGGCGCCTGGTCGTGGTGGACGACCCCGCCTGGCGGGGCGCCACCCCCGAGGAGGTGGGCGGGGCCCTGGGCCGGGACGGGGCGTGGACCCCGGACGTGGTCCTGCTCGCCAACGACAGGACCACGGCCAACGCCGGTCCGCGCCCGCTGCTGGCGTTCCGCGGCACCGGCGGGGACGCGTTCCGCATCACGCCCCGCCAGGCGGCCCTGACCTACCTGGTGATGCACTGCCAGGACCTGGACACGGTCCTGGACGACTTCGAGGAGTGGGCCCCGGCCGAACCCGAATGGGAGACCGAGGAGGACGAGACGGTGGAGGACTGGGAGTCCGGCCTCCCCGACCCCGTGGGCGCCCACCTGGAGGACCTGGAC
>NZ_QPFC01001450.1:0-1131 GCF_003427465.1 Nocardiopsis sp. TNDT3
TCCGGCTCCTGTTCGCCGGGCGCCCGGAACCCGGGGGCCCGGGGGTCGGGCGCCTCCCGGTACGCGGACGGGTCGGGGCCCTCGACCCGGGTCACGATGGCGTTGTCGGTGTACACGGCCGCGAGCCACCGCTCGGGGTTGCTGTTGGCGTTGAGGGCGGTCCCGTGCGCGGTCAGCGCGCCCGTCTCGGGGACGAACCGGTGTCTGGGCACCGACCGGAACGTGTCGGTGAGGGCGGCGTCGGTCAGCGTGCCGTCCGCGACCATCGCCTCGACCAGCGCCGAGTGGCGCTCTCTGGCGGTCAACACGTCCTCACTCCCCCGTGGCTCTCAGCGTTACCGGTGGTGCCCGAGGGCACTACCGGGACTTTTGTGCCCCGCAGAACACCTTTCCAACCGAGAGTGATGTTAGCGCCACTCTTGGTTCTCGCTCCTGGTAGGTGCCCTTTCGGGAGAGTCGTCCTACCGGCGGGCGCGGCGTCCTCCGCCGTGCGGCCCCGCCCCGTCGCGGAGGAGTCCGCGCGGGGCCGGATGGGTCCTCCCGGAGCCCGGCGTGCGCACCGGTCAGCACCGCCCGGTCCCGGCGGCCCGGTCCGCCTCCTCCCGCCGCCGACGGGCCCGCCCGCATGTTCGCTGATGACCGGTTACGCTCACAGCAACAGCGACACGACAGCGAGAACCAGCACCAAGAGTGCGGCGAGGAGACGGCCGTGAACCCTGGCGGAATGGACATGCAGGCCCTGCTCCAGCAGGCCCAGCAGATGCAGCAGCAGCTCGTGGAGGCCCAGCAGGCGCTGGAGGACGCCGAGGTCGAGGGCACCTCCGGCGGCGGCCTGGTCAAGGTCAAGCTGAGTGGGCGCGGACAGGTCGAGGACGTGACCGTCGCCCCCGAGGCGATCGACCCGGCCGATCCCGCCGAGAGCGCCCAGACCGTCGCGGACCTGGTCCTGGCGGCCATCCGCGACGCCGAGGCGCAGGTGGAGCGGCTCCAGCAGGAGAAGATGGGCCCGCTCGCCGAGGGCCTGGGCGGCGGCGGGATGCCCGGCGGCATGCCCGGCCTCCCCGGTTTCTAGCCCGGCCCGCGGCAGCCGCACGGACCTCCCGGTGCCGGTCCGCGGACCGGCACCGGGAG
>NZ_QPFC01000228.1:0-4095 GCF_003427465.1 Nocardiopsis sp. TNDT3
CCCCCGGGGCCGCCTCCCGCGCCCGGCTTCGCCCGTTCGGGCCCTCCCTCCCCGGGCAAGCCAGGAGGCGCCAGGGAGTACTCCCCCTGGCTGTTCCTGAGCCTGGGCTGCGGCGCCCTGTTCCTCATCGGGATCCTCCTGGTCCTGCTCATCGTCCTCGTCTTCGACGACCGCGCCGAGCGGAGCGAGGGCGCGCTCGGACCCCTCGGACACGGCGGCGCGTCCGTCACCGGGGACCGCACCACCGCCTGACCGCGCGGCGGCCGGGAGGGGTGTGTGTCCTCATCCGAAATTCAGCGGGAAAAAGCCGGAAAACATGTCCTTTCCTCCGAATTCTCCGCGCCACAGAAAGGACATCGCACCCCGTAAGGGCATGATCGCGCAATTCCTTCACCCGGCCGCGCGCGGAGAACGCGGATGTCGGACATTGACCGGCCATTCGACGTTACCTAAGGTGCGACGGCACGCGCACCACCCGCTCGCACCACCGTGCCAGCAGGACATACGCGGACGTAACAACCGTTCTCGCCCGCCCCGGCGGCGCACACGCAGGAACGAGGAACACATGCCGCACAACGTCCGTGCCGCACTCGTCCAGACCGAATGGACGGGCGACACCGAATCCATGCTCGCCGTCCACGAGGAGCACGCGCGCGACGCCGCCGCACGGGGCGCGCGGGTGATCGGTTTCCAGGAGGTGTTCAACGCCCCCTACTTCTGCCAGGTGCAGGACCCCGAGCACCACCGCTGGGCCGAGGCCGTCCCCGACGGCCCCACCGTCACCCGCTTCAGGGCCCTGGCCAGGGAACTGGGCATCGTCATGGTCCTGCCGGTCTTCGAGGTGGAGTCCCCCGGCTTCTACTACAACACCGCCGCGGTCGTCGACGCCGACGGCAGCTACCTCGGCAAGTACCGCAAGCACCACATCCCGCAGGTCCACGGCTTCTGGGAGAAGTACTACTTCCGCCCCGGCAACCTCGGCTGGCCGGTCTTCGACACCGCCGCCGGGCGCATCGGCGTCTACATCTGCTACGACCGCCACTTCCCCGAGGGCTGGCGGGCCCTGGGGCTGGCCGGAGCCCAGCTGGTGTACAACCCGTCCGCGACCAGCCGCGGCCTGTCCGCCCACCTGTGGAAGCTGGAGCAGACCGCGGCGGCCGTGGCCAACGCCTACTTCGTCGCCGCGATCAACCGCGTGGGCGTGGAGGAGTACGGCGACAACGACTTCTACGGCACCAGCTACTTCGCCGACCCGCGCGGGCAGTTCGTCGGCGACGTCGCCTCCGACACCTCCGCCGAGCTGGTCGTACGCGACCTGGACCTGGACCTGGTCGACGAGGTCCGCCGGCAGTGGGCCTTCTACCGCGACCGCAGGCCCGACGCCTACGGCCCGCTGGTCCGGGGCTGAGGGGGCGCGGCATGGCACGACGCACCGTCATCCGCGGCGGCCTGGTCGTCACCGCGGCCGAGGAGACCGAGGCCGACGTCCTGGTGGAGGGCGAGAGGGTGGCCGCGCTCGCGCTGCGCGGCAGCGACGCCGCCCGCTCCTGGGCCGACAGCGGCGCCGAGGTCATCGACGCCGCCGGGCACTACGTCGTCCCCGGCGGGGTGGACGGCCACACCCACATGGAGATGCCCTTCGGCGGCACCTCCTCCTCCGACACCTTCGAGACGGGCACCCGGGCCGCAGCCTGGGGCGGCACCACCACGATCGTCGACTTCGCCATCCAGCGGCCCGGGGAGTCGGTGCGCGCGGGCATGGACGCGTGGATGGCCAAGGCCGAGGGCAACTGCGCGGTGGACTACGCCTTCCACGCGATCCTCTCCGACGTCAACGCCTCCTCGCTCGGGGAGATGGACGCCCTCGTCGACGAGGGCGTGACCTCGTTCAAGCTGTTCATGGCCTACCCGGGCGTGTTCTACAGCGACGACGGCCGGATCCTGCGGGCCATGCAGCGCGGCGCCGCCAACGGCGCGCTGACCATGGTGCACGCCGAGAACGGGATCGCCATCGACGTGCTGGTCGAGCAGGCCCTGGCCGAGGGCAGGACCGACCCGAGGTACCACGGCGAGGTGCGCAGGGCCCTGCTGGAGTCGGAGGCCACCCACCGCGCCGTCCAGCTCGCCCGGGTGGCGGGCGCGCCGCTGTACGTGGTGCACGTCTCGGCGCGGGAGGCGGTGGAGGAGCTGGCCCGGGCGCGCGGGATGGGGCTCAACGTGTTCGGCGAGACCTGCCCCCAGTACCTGTTCCTGTCCGCCGACAACCTCGCCGAGCCCGGATTCGAGGGCGCCAAGTACGTGTGCTCCACTCCTCTGCGGCCCCGGGAGCACCAGGAGCACCTGTGGCGGGCGCTGCGCACCAACGACCTGTCCGTGGTCTCCACCGACCACTGCCCGTTCTGCTTCGCCGGGCAGAAGGAGCTGGGCCGGGGCGACTTCTCCAGGATCCCCAACGGCATGCCCGGGGTCGAGCACCGCATGGACCTGCTGCACCAGGCCGTGGTGGAGGGCCGCATCGGCAGGCGCCGGTGGATCGAGATCGCCTGCGCCACCCCGGCCCGCATGTTCGGCCTGTACCCGGCCAAGGGCACGATCTGCCCGGGCTCGGACGCCGACATCGTGGTCTACGACCCACGCGCCGAGCAGGTCCTGTCGGCCGAGACGCACCACATGAACGTGGACTACTCGGCCTACGAGGGCAGACGGGTCACCGGCCGGGCCCGCACCGTGCTCTCGCGCGGCCGGGTCGTGGTGGACCGCGGCGCCTACCTGGGCGAGGCCGGGCACGGCCGGTACGTGCCCCGGTCCACCTGCCAGTACCTGGTCTGAACGAGAGGGCAGCACATGGACATCGGACTCGTCCTCCAGACCGACCCGCCCGCCGACCTGCTGGTCGAACGGATGGTCCGCGCGGAGGGGTACGGCTTCACCCACGGGTGGACCTTCGACTCGGTCGTGCTCTGGCAGGAGCCCTTCGTCGTCTACAGCCGGATCCTGGAGCGCACCAGCGGCCTGGTCGTGGGGCCCATGGTGACCAACCCGGGCACGCGCGCCTGGGAGGTGACCGCCTCGCTGTTCGCCACCCTGAACGACATGTTCGGCAACCGCACGGTGTGCGGGATCGGCCGGGGCGACTCGGCCATGCGGGTGGCGGGCCGCCGACCCGCCACCCTGGAACGCCTGTCCCGGGCGATGCGCGCGATCAAGGACCTGGCCGAGGGCCGGGAGGCCGACGTGGAGGGCGCGGCCCTGCGCCTGCCGTGGGTGCACGACGGCGCCCTGCCCGTGTGGATGGGCGCCTACGGGCCCCGGGCACTGGAGCTGGCGGGCCGTCAGGCGGACGGCTTCATCCTCCAGCTGGCCGACCCCTACCTGACCGAGTGGATGGTCAGGGCGGTGCGCACGGCCGCGGCCGACGCCGGGCGCGACCCCGACGCGGTGACGGTGTGCGTGGCGGCGCCCGCCTACGTCACCGACGGCTCCGAGCGGGGGCTCGCCCACGCGCGGGAGCAGTGCCGCTGGTTCGGCGGGATGGTGGGCAACCACGTGGCCGACCTGGTCGCCCGCTACGGCGACTCCTCCGACGCGGTTCCACGGGAGCTGACCGACTACGTCAGGGCCCGGCGGGGTTACGACTACAGCCACCACGGCCGGGCGGACAACCCCGACACCGCGTTCGTCCCGGACGGCATCGTCGACCGGTTCTGCCTGGTCGGGCCGGTGGAGGAGCACGTGGAGAAGCTGGAGCGGCTCCGGGAGGCGGGTGTGGACCAGTTCGCGGTGTACGCGATGCACGACGACGTGGACGGGGTCATCGAGGCCTACGGGCGCCACGTCGTCCCGGCCGTGTCCTGACCCGCGCCGCGGGGCGGAGAGCCGGAGAAGGCCGGGACCAGGAAGGCCGCGGCCGGGGACCGGCGCGCAGGCGGGGGACCGCCCGGACGGGACGGGCGTCCGGACGGGCGCGTCCTTGCCCGGGGCCAGGCGCATACCGTCGTGCAGGGGCGGTCCCCCACCGCACGGGCGCGTCCCTTCGGGGTGCGCGGTCCCGTGGTAACCCTCCCGACCCGCCCACGACACCTGTGCGCCTTGTGA
>NZ_QPFC01001451.1:0-1676 GCF_003427465.1 Nocardiopsis sp. TNDT3
CCCCATCGACAACTCCCTCAACCCCGTGGCCCTCAAGGGCCTCCTCTCGCACAACCTCGGCCGCCCCTCCGGTACCGACATCCTGCGGATCGGGCGCACCCAGTGGCGTGTCGCCGCCACCCCCGACTTCACCGGCGCCCGTATCGTCACCGCGCGCCCCGACGCCAGGCTCGTCCACAAGGAGGCCGAAGGGCAGAGCGTCTCCCACAGCCGCTCCCAGGGCGGCGGAACCACCGCCACCACGGCCTTCCGGCCCACCGGCCACCACACCGTGGACCCCGACGACAACGACCGCAACGCCTACCTCACCGGCTCCGGGGAGGCCACGGCGCGCACCATCACCGGTGACTCGCCCACGGGCGACGGCCTGGCCAGCGGAGAGCCCTCCGACATGGAGCGCCAGCGGCTCGGCACCGCCTACCTGGTGGAGTTCGACACCACCTGGACCACCGGCGCCCGAACCGAGGAGAAGGCGTTCTTCGGTGGCACCGTCCCCCGGCAGTTCACCTCCCACCACACCAACAGGACCAGCGCCTGGATCTCCCGGAGCGACGCCGTAGCCCTGGGCGTCCTCACCTCCGAACAGGCAGACGCCGCCGAAGCGCCCATCACCGCCGAGTACGACGCCGCCAAGGCCATGGCCGACGCCGAGGCCGCCTACACCGAGCAGCGCGCCAAACTCCCCGCACTGGTCAAGGCCTACCTCGACGCGTACAAGGCCCACGCCGCCGACCCCACACCCGCGAACCGCGCGGCCCTCGACGACGCCCGCACCGCCTACGGAACCCAGACCACCGCCTACCGGACAGCCCTGGGCGCCTACAACGACGCCGTGACTGCCTGGACCACCGCGACCAACGCCACCGCCGCCCACCTCGCCGATATCACCCCGCCCGACGCCCCGCCGCCGACGGCCCCCCGTTCCACACCCAGCGCGCCGCTGGAGGAGCAGCTCCGCCCGGTGTTCGGCCTCACGCCCCGGGAGGCTCCGGCCGCGCCCGACCCGAGCGGCACGACGACGGAACCGGACTCGCGCACCCCGGCCCCCGCGGCCGGGCCGCCGCACCCGGGGACCACCTCCCGCACGACCGTCTTCGCCATGACCGACATCGCCGGAGAGGTGCGGGATCCGGACGGGGACGGCACCGGGATGAGCGGCGCCGACCTCGACTCCCTTGCCCGCGGACTGGGGCTGACGGACACCGATGACCCCGCCGTGTCCGGGTCCGGGACGATCCGCCGACTGCCCACCGGCGCCGAAACCGACCGCTACGGCACCCTCCTGCACGACCCCGCCTACAACCCCAACACCTTCGACGCCCTCCCCACCGCGACCCAGGACGCCGTCTCCGCCTACACCCGCTCCTCCTGGCTCAACCGCTTCGCTCGCCTGAACCCGCTCGACGAAGCGACCGTGCAGGCCGAACTGGACCGCATCCGCGACCAGAGCCGACCCCACCCCGGATGGCAGGTCTACGAGATCGGCGACGGCCGCTGGCCCGACCTGACACAACTACAAAAAGCCGCGCAGCAGGGGACACTGAGCCCCGAGCAGACCCGGATCGTGCGAGGCGTCCTGGACAACCCCTATCCGCAGGCCGCACTGGACAACCTCCAGGTAAGCTCCGGAAACGCGGGCCGGATCGCCGAATCCCTCGCCCTGCACGGGGAACCGG
>NZ_QPFC01000229.1:0-10733 GCF_003427465.1 Nocardiopsis sp. TNDT3
CGGCCGGGCCCCCTCGCGTCCGCCGAAGCGCCGGACTACTTGATCCAGCTGACGTTGAACGGGTAGCGGTACCACTCGCCCCGGTTGGCGGCCACACCGCCGATGATGCCGAGGGCGACGGCCGCGATCCAGCAGATGAACCAGGTCAGGAACCCGATGATGACGATCATCAGGACGCTGGAGATCAGGTAGCCGATCAGGATCAGGAGCTGGAAGTTCAGCGCCTGCGCGGCCTGGTTGCGGACGAACGGCGACTCGTCCTTCTTGACGAAGAAGATGATCAGCGGCACGAGCCAGCCGATGACGCCGCCGCCCACGTGGGCGAACATCGCCATCTGGCGCTCGTCCGGACTGGGCTGGCCGGTCGTGGCCGAGGAGGGGCCGTAGGCGCCGTGCGGGGGCTGGCCGTAACCGCCCTGCTGGTAGTGGGACTGGTAGCCGCCGGTCTGCTCGTACCCGGGCTGGCCGGGGTAGCCACCGGGCTGGTTCGGATATCCGCCGGTCTGCTCGTACCCGGGCTGGCCGGGCGGGGGCGGGTAGCCGCCCTGCTGGTAGCCGGGCTGGCCACCGGTGGGGTAACCGTGCTGGGAGGGGTAGCCGCCGGAGTCCTGGCCGGGCTGCTGGCCCTGACCGTAGGGGCCCTCGGGAGGGTTGCTGGGATAGGACATGTTGGGTTCCTTCGTGCGGATGCGCTCGGACTGCGTGCGGGAGCGGATCACTTCAACAGGCGGATGCTCACCGGGTAGCGGTACCACGTCCCCTTGTTGGCGCCGTTGGCGCCCAGGACGCCGAACACGATAGCGACGATCCAGATCAGGGCGACCAGGAGGGATCCGATCCAGGACAGCTCCGGGAAGAAGATACCCAGGCCGATGAAGGCCACCCACGCGAAGAGGTAGGGGATCAGCAGGGTGAGCTGGAAGTTGGCCGCCTCGGCCGCGTGGTGGCGGACGAACGGCGACTGGTTGCGCTTGGCGAAGTAGACGGCCAGAGGCGGAATCCAACCCAGGCAGGCGATCACGAAGCCCGACAGGTGGGCGAGCATGGCCACGAGCGTGCTGTTGTCGCCGCCCGGCGCGCCCTGCTGGGGCTGGCCAGGAACGCCCGGCTGCCCGTACGCCGCGGGGGCGCCCGGGTAGGGCTGCTGCTGGCCCGGGGCGGGCTGGCCGTAGACGCCCTGCTGGGGCTGGCCGTACTCGCCCTGCTGGGGCTGCTGGGGCTGCTGGGGCTGGCCGTAGGGCTGCTGACCGTACTCGGGCTGCGGGGCGTAGCCGGGCTGGGCGCCGGAGGGCTGGGCTCCCGGCGCCTGGGCGTAGCCCTGCTGTCCCTGGTCGGGCTGCGGGGCGTACGGGGACTGCGCGCCGGAGGGCTGGCCGTAGGCGGGCTGCGCCCCCGGGGTCTGGCCGTAGGCCGCCTGCTGCCCGTAGCCGGGCTGCTCGGGGGCGCCTTCCGGCGGTGCGAAACCGGGCTGCTGCTGTCCGGCCGGGGGCTGGCCGTACTCGCCCTGCTGGGGCTGGCCGTAGGGCTGCTGACCGTATTCGGGCTGCGGGGCGTAGCCGGGCTGGGCTCCAGGGGCCTGGCCGTACCCGGGCTGGGCGCCGGAGGGCTGCCCGTAACCCGGCTGGGCCCCCGAGGCCTGGCCGTAGCCCTGCTGCCCCTGCTCGAACTGCGGGGCGTACGGCGACTGCGCGCCCGAGGACTGACCGTAGGCGGGCTGGCCCTGACCGGGCTGGGGCGCGTACGGCGACGGGGCGCCGGGGGGCGGTGCGAAGTCGGGCTGCGCCCCCGGGGTCTGGCCGTAGCCCTGGTAGCCCTGGTAGCCCTGGTCGGGCTGCGGGGCGTACGGGGACTGCGCACCCGAGGGCGGCTGGCCGTGGTCCTGGTCGGGCTGCGGAGCGTAGGGCGGCTGCGCCCCGGACGGCTGCCCGTAGGAGGGCTGCTGGCCGGGTTCCGGCTGCGGGGGCCGCTGTCCGTACTCCTGCTGACCGTCCTGCCCGTGCTCCGGCTGCTGTCCCCGGTGGGGATCCTCCGGGGGCGGGGGGTTCGTCGGGGTCTGGCTCATGCTCTTCCTTGGCTCCGCTGATGAGAGGGAGGTTCTGTACTACCGTGCTGTACCGACGACCGCGCGGGCCGGAGGCGGGCGACCTCGGCACCGGACACGGGGACCGGCGCCTCGCCCAGGTCAAATCCTAGGTCCTACCGCTCCTCCCGCGCGCAGCGCTCGCTAGGGAGCGTCCGGGTGCGGCCCGGTGACGAAGTCGATCAGCTCCTCCACCCGGCCGAGCAGAGCCGGCTCCAGATCAGCATAGGTACGGACCGACCCCAGGATCCGGCGCCACGCCTCTCCCGTCTCCATCCGCCAGCCCAGGGCGCTCACGACCCCCTCCTTCCAGGGCACGCCGCGCGGCACCTCGGGCCATGCCCCGATCCCCACGGAACCCGGCCGCACCGCCTGCCAGACGTCGACGTAGGGGTGCCCGGCCACCAGCACGTGCTCGCCGCGCACCCGCTCGGCGATCCGCGTCTCCTTGGACCCCGGCACCAGGTGGTCCACCAGGACGCCCAGCCTCCTGCCGGGCCCGGGTGAGAACTCCGCCACGATCGAGGGCAGGTCGTCGACCCCCTCCAGGAACTCGACGGCCACCCCCTCCACGCGCAGGTCGTGGCCCCAGACCTTCTCCACCAGTTCGGCGTCGTGGACGCCCTCCACGTAGATCCGGCTCTCCCGGGCCGTGCGCGCCCGCGCGCCCGGTACCGCCACCGACCCGGAGGCGCTGCGCAGCGGCCCCCGTGGAGCGGCGGAGGGGCGCACGAGGGTCACCGGCTCGCCGTCGACCAGGAACGCGGCGGGGGCGAGGTCGAACACGCGGCGGCGGCCGTGCCGGTCCTCCAGCGTGACGGTGGCCTTGTCCCAGGCCATCACCGCCCCGCAGAACGCCTCCTCGGCGTCCTCCACGACCAGTTCCCTTTCCAGGGGCACCTCGCGGACCGCCTTCTTCTTCGGGCGGCGCCAGTCCCCGGCGAGCACGTCGCGGCCGTAACGGCCGGTTCCCTTGGTAGCCACGGTCGTGCAGTCTACTGGTGGCGCGCGCCGGCGCCCCGTCGGCCGCGGCGCGTGCCGCGTGCCCGGCGGGAGCAGGGGCGGCACGGCCGCGCCGCGGCTTCACCACCCGCGGGTAACCGTCAGGGTTTGCGGCCGGGCGTAGACTTAGCACTGAGGACCATGGAGTGCCAGGAGGTGGCGAGTGCTGGATGAGCGCAAGCTCGCGGTCCTGCGTGCCGTCGTCGAGGACTTCGTCAACACCAACGAGCCCGTGGGTTCCAAGGCCCTGGCCGACCGGCACCGGCTCGGAGTCTCCCCGGCGACCATCCGCAACGACATGGTCGCCCTCGAGGAGGACGGCTACATCGCGCAGCCGCACACCAGTGCCGGACGCGTTCCCACGGACAAGGGGTACCGGCTCTTCGTCGACCGGCTCTCCTCGGTCAAACCGCTCTCCAGCGCGGAGCGGCGCGCCATCGAGTCCTTCCTCACCGGCGCCGTGGACCTCGACGAGATCGTCGCCCGGACCGTGCGGCTCCTCGCGCAGCTCACCCGCCAGGTCGCGATCGTCCAGTACCCGTCGCTGACCCGCTCGTCGGTGCAGCACGTGGAACTGGTCCCCCTCGGGGGTCAGCGGATCATGATGGTCGTGATCACCAACACGGGCCGGGTCGAGCAGCGCGTCATCGACGGCCTGGGAGAGGTCCACGAGGCCGCCGTCAACGACCTGCGCGCGATGTTGAACCGGGCCATCGCCGGACGCCACCTCGGCGACGTGCCCGACGCGGTGGAGGACCTGCCTCCGCAGGTGGCGCCCGAACACCGCCAGATGGCGGTGTCGGTCCTCTCCGTCCTGCTGGAGAGCCTCGTCGAGCGGCACGAGGAGAAGATCGTCCTCGCGGGGACGGCCAACCTCGCCGCCGTCGACTTCGCCGCCAGCCTCAGGGACGTCCTGGAGGCACTGGAAGAGAACATGGTCCTCATCCGTTTGCTGGGAGAGGCCAAGGACCCGTCGATGCTCACGGTGCGCATCGGCGCGGAGAACTTCCACGAGGGCCTGAGGTCCACCTCCATCGTGTCGGCGGACTACGGTGTGGGAAACCAGTCGCTCGCCAAGATCGGTGTGGTGGGACCCACCCGGATGGACTATCCGGGGACGATGGGAGCAGTACGCGCCGTGGCTCGCTATGTCGGACAGATTTTGGCAGGACAGTAACCCAGTGGCCAGAGACTATTACCAGGTTCTCGGAGTGCGTCGCGACGCGTCCAAGGACGAGATCAAGAAGGCCTACCGGCGGCTCGCGCGCGAACTCCACCCGGACATCAATCCGGACCCCGCAACCCAGGAGCGCTTCAAGGAGGTGACCCAGGCCTACGAGGTCCTCTCCGACGAGAACAAGCGCCGGATGTTCGACATGGGCCAGGACCCCTACGCGCCCGGCGGCGGCGGGGCCGGGGGCTTCGGCGGCGCGGGCGGGTTCGCCTTCGACGACATCATGAACGCCTTCTTCGGCGGCGGCCAGCCCGGCGGGCGCGGCCCCCGGGAACGGGTCCGCCGCGGGCGCAGCATCAAGATCCGCGTCGAACTCGACCTGGTGGAGACCGCGTTCGGGGTCAGCAAGGAGATCACCTTCCCCACCGCCATCCTGTGCGAGACCTGCCAGGGCGAGGGGACGGCGGCCGGTTCGCACCGCACCACCTGTGAGATGTGCCACGGACAGGGCGAGGTCTCCCAGGTCACGCGGTCCTTCCTCGGCCAGGTCATGACCTCCCGCCCCTGCCCCCAGTGCTCGGGCCAGGGCTCGGTCATCACCAACCCCTGCGGCGACTGCGCGGGCGAGGGCCGGGTGCGCGAGAAGGTCACCCGCACCGTCAAGATCCCCGCGGGCGTCGACGACGGCACCCGCATCCAGCTCGCCGGGGAGGGCGAGGTCGGCCCCAACGGCGGACCGCGCGGCGACATCATCCTGGAGATCATCCAGCGCCCGCACCCCACCTTCGAACGCCGCGGCGACGACCTGCACTGCACGGTGACCGTCCCCATGACGGCCGCCGCGCTGGGCGCCTCCTTCGCCTTCGACACCCTCGACGGCACCGAGAACATCGACCTGCGCCCGGGCACCAACTCCGGCCACGTCATCACCCTCCCCAACAAGGGCGTCAGCCACCTCGACGGCGGCGGCCGGGGCGACCTGCGCATCCGCGTCGACGTGGAGACCCCGAGCAGGCTGGACGAGGAGCAGGAGGCCCTCCTGCGCAAGTTCGCCGAACTGCGCGGCGAGGACCAGACCCCGGGACGCTTCAGTCCCGGACACGGCGGGTTCTTCTCCAAGATCCGCGACGCCTTCGGCGCCAAGTGACGCCGCCGGTCTTCCTGGTCGAGGCCGCCGACCTGGCGGCCGACCGGGTGACGGTGGACGGCGCCGAGGGCCGCCACGCCGCCGTGGTGCGCCGCATCCGGGAGGGCGAGACCGTCGACCTCTCCGACGGACGCGGTCTGCGCGCCCGCTGCACGGTGACCGCCGTGGGCGGGGACCACATCGTCTGCGCGGTGGTGGAGCGCCGGGAGGAACCGGCGCCCCGCCCCCGCCTGACCGTGGTCCAGGCACTGCCCAAGGGCGACCGGGGCGAACTGGCCGTGGAGATGATGACCGAGGCCGGAGCGGACGCGGTCGTGCCCTGGGCGGCGGAGCGCTGCGTCACCCGCTGGAAGGGCGACCGCGCCGCCAAGGCGCTGGCCAAGTGGCGTGCGACCGCCCGCGAGGCGGCCAAGCAGGCCCGGCGTGCGCGGCTGCCCGAGGTGGCCGACCTCGCCGACCGCACCGCCGTGGTCGAACTGCTGGCGGGGGCGGACCTGGGCGTCGTGCTGCACGAGGACGGCGCCAGCCGCCTGTCACAGCTGGAACCGCCTGTCGGACAGGACGCCGACGTCGTCGTGGTGGTCGGTCCCGAGGGCGGCTTCTCCGACGCCGAGCTGGAGGCGTTCGACGCCGCGGGCGCGGTCCGGGCGCTGCTGGGGCCGAGCGTGCTGCGCACCTCCACCGCCGGGGTCGCCGCCCTGTCGGTGCTCCAGGCCCGCACCGGCCGCTGGTAGGGCGCACGGACCGACGCTGAACACACGGGAGGCGCCCGAACGCGTCCGGGCGCCCCCCGTGTGTCTGTGTCCAGCGGGTGACTCCTGCGCGGGACCGGCCCCGGCGTGTACGGGGACGGACCCTCCGTGAGGGGCGTGTCAGCTGCTGGGAGCCGTCTTGGCGCCGTTGTCGCCTCCGGTGGTGCCGGTGCCGCCCGTGCCGGTTCCGTCGCCTCCGGTCCCGCCGCCCTCGCCGCCGGTGCCGTCGCCGCCGGACGGCTCCTCACCACCGGTTCCGCCGCCGTCGCCGCCGCCCTCCTCGCCGGTGGACCCGTCGCCGGTGCCGCTGCTCGGCTCGTCGCTGGGCTCGCACTCCTCCTCGGAGGCGGCCTTCTCGCCCTTCTCCCCCTCGGAGCTGGACGGGGCCGGGGAGGCGGGCTCCTCGGGCGTCGGACACGTGGTGGCGGCCGTGACGCCCTCCTCGGAGGGAGCGGGCTCCTGCTCGTCGTCCTCCGGGGTGGGGGAGGAGGCCGGGTCGCGCGGCGGCTCCTCCTCCTGCTGGGTGGTGCCGTCCACGGAGCCGGTGGAGGGGTCCGGAGCGATCACACCGCCGCCCTCGCCCTCCTCCTCGGCGGGCGCGCCCTCGCGGTCGGCGCCCGCGGGGACGATCTCCAGCACGTGGTCGCGGACCTGGGGGCTGGAGATGACCACGGACCCGGCGATCAGGGCGGCTCCCGCCACCGCCACCGCCGGACGTAGCCAGGGCATACCGAACCAGGCCGAACCGCGGCTGCGCTCAGTGCGCTCACGGATCAGGTTCAACGCCTCGGGAGAGGTCGTGACCGTGTCGGCCTCGGCCTTGAGCAGGTGGCGCAGCTGCTCCTCGAACGGATCGTTCGTGGGGTTCGTGGGGCTGGTCATGTCGTTTGCTCCAGAACAGAGCGGAGCGCGGAGATACCGCGGGACGTGTGGCTCTTCACCGCGCCCCGGCTGATCCCCATGGCGTCCGCGATCTGTGCCTCGGACAGGTCGCCGTAGTACCGGAGCACGATGGCCTCTCGCTGACGGGTGGGTAGTTTGCGCAGGGCGCGGATGACGGCTTCGCGCTCCAACAGGCTCAGCGCGCCGTGTTCCGCGCTGGGGGCGTCGGGCAGGGCCTTGGGCGCGTGCTTCTCCACGACCGCCCTGTGGCGGAGTACGGACCGGGCCTTGTTCACCACGGCCTGGCGCAGGTAGGACAGGGCCTTGTTCGGGTCGCGCAGGCGGCGCCACGCTCCGTGCATGGCGACGAACGAGTCCTGGACGACCTCTTCCGCGGTCGCGTGGTCGCGGACCAGCAGGGCGGCGAGCCGAACGAGCGGACGGTAGTGCTCCCGGTAGAGCTCCGTCACGGCGTGGTCGGCGTCCCACTCCACCGAGAGCGGTGCCGTGGTGGCACCGGCCACCATGGTTTCTGTCGTCACATCAGTTCGACGCACACCCTTGTCGCGGGGTTTACGAAAGGGCATACCTCTTCTTTTCCAGGTAGACGTGCGTTTCAATCCGAACACGCGGGAATATGGCCGGGGCCGGACGGAGCCGACGACCTGACGCGCACGGGTGGAAAGCCTATCGCGCCCGGGGCGCCGGGCGTCGCCGAATCCGCTCGCCCACAGTGCCTCCCAAGCCCTCCGCCGCGGGCCCGCCCGACGGCGACCTGCGGCATCATGGTCCCGGACGAACCCGATACGGCGGCCCTTTCGGCGGTCGCGCAGACGCAAAAAAAGGTGAGCGATGGCCCAGGACGACTGTCTTTTCTGCAAGATCGTGAAGGGGGAGGTGCCCGCCGAGATCGTGCGCGAGAGCGAGCGCGCGGTCGCCTTCCGCGACATCAACCCCCAGGCGCCCACGCACGTGCTGGTCATCCCGCGCGAGCACCACCCCAACGCCGCCGAGGCCGCGGCGGCGGACACCGGCCTGCTCGACGAGGTCGTCCGGGTGGCGCACGAGGTGGCCGTGGACGAGGGCGTCGCCGACCAGGGCTACCGGCTGGTGTTCAACACCGGCAGCGGCGCCGGGCAGACGGTCTTCCACCTCCACGGGCACCTGCTCGGCGGCCGCGGGCTCAACTGGCCCCCCGGGTAGGAGGCGCGCGAACCGGTCCCGCGCGCGGACGCCGACGCCCCCGACCCCACTCCTCCCGCACGTTGTCCACAGGCGGAAATAACGGATCGAGTCGGGCGGAGGCGCCTTGGTAGACTCGTCGCTGTGGGCTTCGAGGGTTCGGTGTGACCATGGGGAACACCGGCGCGCAAGCTCCGACCGGGCGCCGTCCGCGGCGCCGGGACCGTCCACCAGGTGCGCCTCCCGCAGGGGTCGGGAAGGCGCCCGACCGAAGGGTAGGGACAGCGGCCGCACGGCCTCACCATGTCCGAGACAACGCACACGCACCCGCCACGGGACACCCAGGTCAAGGTCGTGGTGCCCGACGAGCACACGATGGTCAGCCTGCTGGGCTCCAGGGACGAACTCCTCAGGGCGTTGGAGCGGGCCTTCGACAGCGACATCCACGTGCGCGGCAACGAGTTCACCATCAGCGGCTCCCCGGAGGAGACCGCCGTCGTGGTCCGCCTCGTCGAGGAGCTGATCGAACTCGCCAAGAGCGGCACCCACGTCACCCCCGACACCATCGAACGCATGGTCCACATGCTGCGCTCGCCCGGTGCCGAGCGCCCCGCGGACGTGCTGACCACCAACATCCTGTCCAACCGCGGCAAGACCATCCGTCCCAAGACGCTCAACCAGAAGCGCTACGTCGACACCATCGACCAGCGCACGGTGGTGTTCGGCATCGGCCCCGCCGGTACCGGCAAGACGTACCTGGCCATGGCCAAGGCGGTCAAGGCGCTCCAGGACAAGGAAGTCAACCGGATCATCCTCACCCGCCCCGCGGTGGAGGCCGGTGAGCGGCTGGGCTTCCTGCCCGGCACCCTCTACGACAAGATCGACCCCTACCTGCGCCCGCTCTACGACGCCCTGCACGACATGCTCGACCCCGACTCCATCCCCAAGCTCATGGCGGCGGGGACCATCGAGGTCGCGCCGCTGGCGTACATGCGCGGCCGTACCCTGAACGACTCCTTCATCATCCTGGACGAGGCCCAGAACACCTCGCCCGAGCAGATGAAGATGTTCCTCACCAGGCTCGGGTTCGGCTCCAAGATCGTGGTCACCGGTGACGTGACCCAGGTCGACCTGCCCGGCGGGCAGACCAGCGGTCTGCGCACCATCGAGTCCATCCTGAGTGACATCGACGACATCGCCTTCTGCCGCCTGAGCAGTGAGGACGTCGTCCGGCACAAGCTGGTCGGCAAGATCGTGGACGCCTACGGGCGCTACGACGCCGCCCAGGGCGACGCCCGGGACGGCAGGGGGTCCGCCGGGGGCGGCCGCTCCCGCCGCGGGTCCGCGCGCCGCGTCGCCCCCGACACCCCGGCGGAGCCGGGGAGCGCCGGCGACGGGGAACAGGCAGACTGAGACAGGGGTGTTCCGCCGAGGGCCTTCGGACCCGACACGGCCCGAGGAACACGACCCCACGGCGTTCGAACCGGTGGGCCCGCCGCAGGCGGGTCCACCGGTTCGGTTGCCGAGGGCGCGCCGGACCGGCGCGCCGCACCACCGGCCGGGCACTCCGCCCGGCCCCGCGATCCCTAGGTAAGGCAGCCGCAACCATGAGTATCGACGTCGCCAACGAGTCCGGCGTCACCACCGTGGACGAGGAGAGGCTCTCCCGTCTGGCCCGTCACGTGCTCGACGCCATGCGCGTCCATCCGCTGGCCGAGCTGTCCGTCGTGCTCGTGGACGAGGAGCCGATGGCCGACCTGCACGTGCGGTGGATGGACGAGCCGGGCCCCACCGACGTGCTCTCCTTCCCGATGGACGAACTGCGCCCCGGCGGCCCCGGCCGCACGAGCGAGCCGGGCGTCCTGGGGGACGTGATCATCTGTCCGCAGGTCGCCGAGCGCCAGGCGGAGAAGGCCGGGCACGGCACCGAGGCGGAGATCGACCTGCTGTGCACGCACGGCATCCTGCACCTGCTGGGCTACGACCACGCCGAGCCCGAGGAGCACAAGGAGATGTTCGGTCTCCAGGGCGAGATCCTCGCGGCCTGGCGCGAGCGCGAGGCGGCCGGGGCCGAAGGGGATGAGAGCGCCCGATGACTCCGTCGGCCTGGCCTGACATCGCCCCGTTGACCACCGGTGAGCCCGTGGAGTGGATCAGCGCGTTCGCGGTGGCCCTGGTGCTGACCGCCGTCGCGGGCTTCCTGGTGGCCGCGGAGGTCGCCGTCACCCGTGTGATGTCGGTGGGCCTGCCCGAGGCGAGTTCCGGTGAGCGCGTGGCCAAGTCCGGGCGCCGCTGGGAGCGGGTGTCGGCGGACCCCACCCGCCACCTCAACGTGCTGCTGTTCCTGCGCGTGGTGTGCGAGGTGTGCGCGGTGCTGGCCGCCGCCGTGGGCATGGTGTTCCTGCTGGGGCTCGGCTGGCCCGCACTCGGGTTGACCGCCGCGGCGATGGTCGTGGTGGAGTCGGTGCTGATCGCGATCGCGCCGCGCATCCTCGGCCGCCAGTTCTCCGGGGC
>NZ_QPFC01000230.1:0-3864 GCF_003427465.1 Nocardiopsis sp. TNDT3
GCGCGGGAAGGGGCCGACCGGTGGTCCGGTCGGCCCCCCAAGGCGCTCTCGGAGTGCGTTTCCACAGGCACTGGCCGGTACCAGGGCAGCGGTACAGCGCGTCCGGGCGGGCCGCGCGGTGTTACGCCGCGGGGGACATGGTCACCTGGGTGACGGTGCGCCCGTTGGCCTGGTCGATCCTGGCCTTCCAGGAGTCCAGCACCACCTCTTCCCCCGGCTCCTGGGGGATGTGGCCCAGCACCGCGATGACCAGCCCGGCGACGGTGACGTAGTCCCCTTCGGGCAGGTCGTCCAGATGAATGTCGATGTCGGGCAGGTCGTGCACGGGATAGGTCCCGGGCAGGGTGAAGGACCCGTCGGCGTTGCGGGTCACGGTGCGTATGTCGGAATCGGTCTCGTCGTAGATCTCCCCGACGATCTCCTCCAGCAGGTCCTCCAGGCTCACGATGCCGTCGACGCCACCGACCTCGTTGATGACCACGCCCAGCTGCTGGTGTTCGGCGATCATGCGGCGCAGGGCCAACGACACCACCAGGGAATCGGGCAGGAGCAGCGGTTCGCGGGCCAGTTCTCCGGCGTCGGCCCCACCGCGCACCAGGTCGGACCAGTGCACGACACCGAGCACGTCGTCCAGGTCGTCGTCGTTGACCACCGGCGCCCGGGAGTGCCCGTGTTCGGCGAGCATCTGCGCCGCCTGGGCCGCGGGCGTGCGGGCGGGGATGGTGAACACCTCACCACGGGGAACGACGACCTGGCGCAGGCGCCGGTCGTCGATCTCGAAGGCTCCGGAGATGATGGTGCGCTGCTCCCGGGTCATGCCCCGCTGGGTGGCGAGCATGTCGCGCAGCTCCTCCTCGCTGACCTCCTCCTTGGCCGCGGAGGGGTCACCGCCCGTCAGGCGCACCACGAGGTTGGTGGAGACGCTCAACAGCCACACCACGGGGCGGGAGAGCATGGCGAGCAGGTCCAACGGTCGGGAGACCAGCACCGCCCACGTCTCGGCCCGCTGCATGGCGATGCGCTTGGGCGCCAGCTCTCCGAAGACCAGCGTGACGAAGGACAGGAGCACGGTCACCAGGACGATCGCCACCGGGCTGGCGGCCGAGCCCAGGAAGCCCAGGGGCTCGATGAGGGGCTGCGCCAGGGACACGGCCGCGGTGGCCGAGGCCAGGAAGCCCGCGAGGGTGATGCCGATCTGGATGGTGGCCAGGAAACGGTTGGGGTCCCGTGCCAGGCGAGCCACCGCCCGGCCGCCGGGACCCCGCGCCGCCAACTGTTTGATCTGCCCCTCCCGGAGGGTGATCAGGGCGATCTCGCTCCCCGCGAACAGGGCGTTGACGAGAACGAGGACAAGGACGAGGCCGAGTTGAACCCCGTAGCTTTCCATAACTGCTGTCGTCTCCGATGCTGTAGTGCTCTGGCACGGAACCCGTTCGGGCCGTGGCACCAGAGCCTCTCACAACCCCGCCCGGGAACCGCCCTCGGCTGTCAGCCGGATTCGAACGGGCGTCGGCGAGGGCACTCCTCGGCCCGCTCCGCCTCCGGGAGAGTGTCATCACCCTGCCGTCACGGGACCCGGGGACAACCGGCACGGGAAGGGGCCGACCGGTGGTCCGGTCGGCCCCTCGGAGCGCTCTTGCAGCCGTGTTCCTACAGGTACTGGCCGGTGTTGGGCACCGTGTCGATGCTCCGACCGGAGTCCGCGCCCTTCTTGCCCGTGACCAGGGTCCGGATGTAGACGATGCGCTCGCCCTTCTTACCGGAGATGCGCGCCCAGTCGTCGGGATTGGTGGTGTTGGGCAGGTCCTCGTTCTCGCTGAACTCGTCGACGCAGGCCTGCATCAGGTGCGAGACCCGGATGCCCTTGGACTGCTGGTCGATGAAGTCCTTGATGGCCATCTTCTTGGCCCGGGAGACGATGTTCTCGATCATCGCGCCGGAGTTGAAGTCCTTGAAGTACAGGACCTCCTTGTCACCGTTGGCGTAGGTGACCTCCAGGAAGCGGTTCTCCTCGCCCTCGGTGTACATGCGCTCCACGACCCGCTGGATCATGGCGTCCACCGTGGCCCTGGCCGAACCGCCGTGCTCGACGAGGTCCTCGTCGTGCAGCGGCAGGTCCGTGGTGATGTACTTGCCGAAGATGTCGCGGGCCGCCTCGGCGTCGGGCCGCTCGATCTTGATCTTGACGTCCAGGCGGCCGGGGCGCAGGATCGCCGGGTCGATCATGTCCTCGCGGTTGGAGGCGCCGATGACGATGACGTTCTCCAGGCCCTCCACACCGTCGATCTCGCTCAGGAGCTGGGGCACGATCGTGTTCTCCACGTCGGAGGACACACCCGAGCCGCGGGTGCGGAAGATCGAGTCCATCTCGTCGAAGAAGACGATGACCGGGGTGCCCTCGGAGGCCTTCTCCCGTGCGCGCTGGAAGACCAGGCGGATGTGCCGCTCGGTCTCTCCCACGTACTTGTTGAGCAGCTCGGGGCCCTTGATGTTGAGGAAGAAGCTCTTGCCGACGTCGCGGCCGGTGCGCTCGGCGACCTGCTTGGCCAGCGAGTTGGCGACCGCCTTGGCGATGAGCGTCTTACCGCACCCGGGAGGGCCGTAGAGCAGCACGCCCTTGGGCGGGCGCAGCTTGTGCTCGTAGAAGAGCTCCTTGTACAGGTAGGGCAGCTCGACCGCGTCGCGGATCATCTCGATCTGCCCGGAGAGGCCGCCGATGTCGGTGTAGGCGATGTCGGGGACCTCTTCGAGGATGAGCTCCTCGACCTCGGACTTGGGGATGCGCTCGTAGACGTAGCCCGAGCGCGGCTCCAGCAGCAGCGAGTCGCCGGGGCGGATCGCCTCGTCGCGCAGCGGCTCGGCCAGGCGGACGATCCGCTCCTCGTCGTGGTGGGAGATCACCAGGGCGCGCTCGCCGTCCTCAAGGATCTCCTTGAGCATGACGACCTCGCCGACGGTCTCGAAGGACTCCACCTCGACGACGTTGAAGGCCTCGTTGAGCATGACCTCCTGGCCGGGGCGCAGGTTGTCCAGGTCCACCGAGGGACTGACGTTGACCCGCATCTTGCGGCCGTTGGTGAAGATCTCGACGGTCTCGTCCTCGCGCGAACCGAGGTAGACGCCGAAGCCCGACGGCGGCTGGGCGAGCCGGTCGACCTCCTCCTTGAGCGCCACGATCTGCTCGCGCGCCTCCTTCAAAGTGGAGACGAGCCGTTCGTTCTGGCCGTTGGCGGCGGCGAGGTTGGCCTGTGCCTCCCTCAGCCGCTCCTCCAGCAGGCGTACATGCCGGGGCGAATCGGCGAGCTTGCGCCGAACAACGCTGAGTTCCTTTTCCATGTAGGAGACCTGGGCCGTGAGTTCTTCGACTTCACGGTCCCGGTCGCTCTGACGCTCGTCGTCGCGCTCAGCCACGTCCGCCACCTCCCTATGAGGAACTACATCGGAGCCTACCTACCCTCGCCCTATTCCTAACCTCCCAAGGCCGCAGAGTGTCGTAGGCCTCATTTCCAGGTCTTGCGTCAGCACAGGTCAGAGTGCTAGCGGATGACCCGACGTAATGAGAACGTAACCTCTGGGTCCGGCCACGGGCAAGGAGTGCGCCCCTCCGGGCGCTCCCTCCCCGCGCACGTCAGCGGACCCGCCCGCACACGCCGGAGCCCGCCCGGGCGGGTCCCCGTGGGGACCGCGCCGGGGACGCACGGTGAGGAGCGGTGTGCGTCCCGCGCGGGCGGGCTCAGTCGGTGGGCTCGGGTGAGGGGCCGGGAGTTCAGCCGCGGGCGCCGTCCTCCGGGGCCTGAGGGTCGACAGCGCCCTCCGGGGTCTGCGGGCCGGAGGCGTCGGCCGCCCCGCCGGACTCCTCGGCGC
>NZ_QPFC01000022.1:0-14026 GCF_003427465.1 Nocardiopsis sp. TNDT3
CGGCGGCCCCGGCCCGGCGGACGTACTCGGCGAAGTCCGAGGCCGGGCGGCCCAGCGCCTTCTCGACCCCGTCGGCGGGCTCGGCGTTGCGGCCGTCCAGGATCTCGCCGAACAGCTCGGTCAGCCCCCGGGCCACCTCCCCGGGCAGCCCCGCGGCGACCGCCCCGGCGACGAACTCCTCCGGCGGGACCCGGCGGCAGGCGACGGGGTACCCGGCGGCCCCGCCGATCAGACGGGTGGCCTCGGTGAACGTCAGTGCCCGGGGCCCGGTCAGCTCGTACAGCTCACCGGCGTGCCCGTCCTCCGTCAGCGCCCGGGCCGCGATCTCCGCGACGTCGTCGAGGTCCACGAACGGCTCGGGCACGTCCGGCACCGGCAGGGCCACGGTGCCCTCCAGGACCGGCCCGAGCAGGAAGCTCTCGGAGAAGTCCTGCGCGAAGACCGAGCAGCGCAGCACGGTCAGGTCGGGGAACACGCCGCGCACGGCGTGCTCCGCGCGCTCGGCCCCCTCCTCGCCCCGGCCCGACAGCAGCACCGCGCGCCGGACGCCGCTCCGGGCGGCACGGGAGGCGAACGCGGCGACGGCCTCGTCGGCCCCGGGAAAGGCCAGGTCGGGGTGGTAGCACAGGTAGACGGAGGCGACCCCCTCCAGGACGGCGTCCCAGGTGGCGGGTTCGTGCCAGTCGAAGCGGGGCCGACCGGAGCGGGAGCCGACCCGGACGTCGGCGCCGTGCTCGCGCAGCAGGCGGGTGACACGGCGGCCGGTCATGCCGGTGCCGCCGGTGACGAGGACGTGTTGTGTGGTCATGTCCCCCACTCCACCAGCCGGGGGCCGGACGGAACATAGCCAGAACGCTGGTGTGCATAAGCGTTCGTCTGGATCCGGCGCGGTCCCCGCTGTCCTCGGACGCGGCCCCCTCGGAGGAGCCCGCGCGTTCGGCGGCAGAGCCCCGAGCCCCCGTCCGCGTCACTAGGGTGAGGCCATGGACCCCCTCGTGCACCTCCTGGACGGACCACGCGCGCGCGGCGCCTTCACCCTGCGCACCGTCATGAGCCCGCCCTGGGGCATCGACATCCGCGACGAGGCCGCGCTCACCCTGGTCGTGGTCACCTCCGGGCGCGCCTGGGTGGCGGCGAACGGAGAGGAGGCCGAGGCCGGTCCCGGCGACCTGGTGCTCGTGCGCGGCCCGGAGCCCTACGTGATCGCCGACAGCCCGGGCCGGGAGCCCACCGTCACCGCTCTGCCGGGTGCGCGGTGCGTGGCCCGCGACGGCGCGGAGGTCCACGTGTCCATGAGCCACGGCGTCGGCACCTGGGGGAACGACCCCGACGGCACCGACACCATGGTCGTGGGCGCCTACCTGGACGACAGCGAGGTCGGCCGCCTCGCCCTGGCCGCGCTGCCGTCGCTGGCGGTGCTCCCCGAGGGCCGGGTCGACCCCGCGCTGGTGGAACTGCTCGCACGCGAGATCACCACCGGCCACGTCGCCCAGACCAGCCTCAACGACCGGCTCCTGGACTGCCTGCTGGTGATGGCGGTGCGCGCCTGGCTGGAGGACAACCCCGACAGCGCGCCCAACTGGCTCACCGCCCGCAGCGACCCCGTCGTCGCGCGGGCGCTGGAGCTGGTCCACGAGCGCGTCGCCGACCCCTGGACGCTGGAGTCCCTGGCGGGGGAGTGCGCGGTCTCCCGCGCCACCCTGGCCGCGCGCTTCCAGCGGGCCGTGGGCACCCCTCCGATGACCTACCTGCGCACCTGGCGGCTGACGGTGGCCTGCGACCTGCTCACCGCCAGCCCGGGGCTGGGCCTGGAGGCCGTGGCCGCACGGGTGGGCTACGGGAGCGCGTTCGCGTTCAGTTCCGCGTTCAAGAACCACACGGGCGCGAGCCCGTCCGCGTACCGGGCCGCCCGGGCCGAACGCGTGCCGCAGGAGGCCTGACGCGGTCCCGAGCCACGTGGTTGGGTAGGTCTTCCCGAGACCCGGGGCCAGGGCACGGCAGAAGGGGGACGCGATGACCGACAGCACCCAGGCGTTCGACCAGCTCAGCGAGGGCTATCGCCGTTTCCGGCCGGGATACCCCCGTGCCCTGCTCGACCGGTTGCGCGCCCACGTCCTCGCCGGTGAGCGGAGTTCCTGGCCCGAGCCCTGGCTCCTGCTCGACGTCGGCGCGGGGACGGGCATCTCCACCCGCGCCCTGCGCCGTGTCTTCGGTCCGGATCCTCGTGTGGTCGGCGTCGAGCCGGGGCGTTCCATGCGGGCCGCCGCCGCCGAGGAACCCGACGGGGTCGAGTACGTGGACGGCCGTGCCGAGGAGGTCCCCTTCCCCGACGCGTCGGCCTCCCTCGTGCTGGCCGCACAGGCCGTCCACTGGTTCGACCGGCCCGCCTTCTACGCCGAGGCCGCGCGCCTGCTCCTGCCCGGCGGCACCGTCGCGGTCCTCAACAACGACCGCGACTGGACGGCCAGTGCGTTCGTCGACGCCCACGAGAGCCTGATGGAGGAGTACGGCGACGACTACCGGCGCGACTACCGCGCCTACGACACCGTCGCCGAGATGGAAGCCCAAGACGGCCTTTCCAACGCCACCGAGTTCACCACCGCCTGGACGCGCGAACTCGACACCGCGGGCTTCGTCGGGAGCGCGCTGTCCTCCAGCAGGATGGCCGCCGTGGTCCGCGACATCGGCGAGGAGCGCACCCGGGCCGCCCTCACCGAGCTCGTCGCCGCGCACTTCCCCGACGGGAACGTGCGCGTCCCCTACGTCACGCGGCTCCACCTGGCCCGCCGGACGCCGTAGCCGCACGCCGGTGCCCGCGCAAGGGAGTCCGGCTGCTCCAGGTCACGGTTTCGGGCGACACATCGTAGGGGCGTCCCCGAGGCCAACACGGTTTGGCGCAACGAAGCGGCGGGGGCGCGGGGGAGTTCGGCGGCGACGTCCCCACACGTGCTGTGCACGGAACTTCCAGGACCTTTGCCGAGGGCGGCGTCCAGGGCATGAGCGGCGCGGCGGGCAAGTTTCCCGTCTGCTCGACTCAGAACCGCCTGGAGGTATGCGGTGCCGTTGTCGTCTGAGACGAGGGCGAGCACCCGATGCTTGGACTGGGTGTGCTCGCAGCGGAACTGGCGGGGAAAGGGAAGCGGAAGCCCGCTATCGGACATGGTCCAACCTCACAGCGAATATCGCGCCTTATCGAGCGCAGGAGTGTGGAACTCCGCTGGTGGGTGAGGTACGGCCACGCCCCCGGACGGACGAGGGGAGAGAAACCGCTGGTGCCCCCGATGCGATCAGCGACCCGTGCCGGCCAAGACCCGTGCTGTCCGTCTCATGTGGATGCGGCCAGGCTTCCGTAACGGTCAGCCGAGCCGCTTCTTGAAGCCGACGTGGGAGGCGGTGTACCCCAACCGCTCGTAGAAGCGGTGGGCGTCCTCCCGCGAGGCGTCCGAGGTCAGCTGGAGCATGGCGGCTCCCCGGCGGCGGGCCTCCTCCTCGGCCCAGGCCAGCAGGTCGGTGCCCAGACCGCCGCCGCGCACGTCCGAGTGCACCCGCACCGCCTCCACCTGGGCGCGGGTGGCGCCCCGGTGGGACAGGCCCGGCAGGAAGGTCAGCTGGAGGGTTCCCACCACCCGGTCCCCGCGGCGGGCCACCGCCAGGAACTGGTGCGGGTCGGCGTCGATCACCTCGAAGGCCGCCAGGTAGGGGGCCGGGTTCCCGGGATCCTCGCGTCGGGCGCCCAGTTCGTCGTCGGCGAGCATGGCGACGATCGCCGCCACGTCCTCGGCGCGGGCCCGGTCGATGGTGATGCCCTCGTTCAAGGGTGCTCCGTTCGTCGTCAGGTGTTCCGGCGCCGCCGGACGCGGTCGCCGGGGCCCGCCCCGAGCGGTTCCGGGGGAGCGAGGGTCCGGCCCTCCGGAGCGCTCGCCCGCGGCGCGGGCGGGGTCGGTCCGGGGCGGGGGGCTTAGGGGAACAGCAGCGCGGCCACGGCTTCGAGGTCCGCCACCACGGTGGTCGCGTGCGCGAGGTCCCCGGGGTCGGTCGTGGAGGCCACGGCCACCACGGGCATGCCCGCGTCCAGGCCGGAGCGGACGCCGCTCACGGAGTCCTCCACCACCACGCACCGCCCGGGGGCGACCCCCATGCGCTCGGCTCCCAGCAGGTACGGGGCCGGGTGGGGCTTGCCCCGGGCCACCTGGTCGGCGGTCACCAGCACGCGGGGGAGGGGCAGCCCCGCCGCCGCGATCCGCGAACGCGCGATCCGGTCGCTCCCGGACGTGACGATCGCCCAGGGGCGTCCGTGCGCGTCGAGTTCGCTCAGGAGTTCGCGTGCGCCGGGCACGCCCCGGACGCCGTCCCCGGCGGCGGCCTCGTGGTCCTCGATCCGCGGCGCCTCGGCCAGCGGGTCCAGGTGCGGGGCGAAGAGGCGGGCCAGGTCCACGTCGGTCCGCCCGTGGTGGTGTTCGAGCACCGCGCCGACGTCCAGGCCGCGTTCCACGGCCCACGCGGTCAGCCCCGCGCGGATGCTCGCCGTGGAGTCCACCAGCACGCCGTCCAGGTCGAACAGCACGGTCGCCTCGTCGTAGCCGCCCACGTCACTCCCTCGTCCGGTTCCCGCCAGGCACTCCAGGGTGCCATCCGCGACCGCCGGGGCGTCGGCGGCGGTACCCCTGCCGGAGCGTCGGGAGCGGGGACCGGCCGGATCCGGCACGGCAGCCGGCCGTCCTCCGCCTGTCCGACGAGGACGCGCCCGGAGACGGGTGCGCCACCACGGGCATGTCAATTACAGTTGACCCATGGACGCCGAACAGCTGACCGCCCTCGCCCGCACCACCGGAGCCGACGACCCGCTGGTGGGTCTGGACGCCACCGTCCAGCTGCGCAGGGAGATGGAGCGGGTCGAGGCCGTCCTCGTCCGCCGCGCCCGCAACCGCGGCTCCACCTGGGCCGAGATCGCCGGGGTGCTCGGCGTGTCCAAGCAGGCCATCCACAAGAAGTACGGAGGCCGCGGGCTCTTCGGCGGGCAGGAGTAGGAACGCCGCACCGGCCCGGCACCGCCGGTCGGCGCGGTGCCGACGCCCGGCCCGGCCCGGTGCCCCCTGTCAGCGCAGTGCCGCCGCGAACCGCTCCATCCTCTCGCCGAAGCCCTCCGCGTCGCCGAACCACACCGCCACCGCGTCCGCTCCGGCGGCCGTCAGCTCCCGGAACAGCCCGACGGCGCGTTCGAACTCCTCCTCGCCACCGGACCAGGCGATCCGCGTTCCCGCGCGCACCGGCCGCGGGGTCAGCTCCCGCAGCCGGTTCCGGGCCTCCACGAACCCCGCCGTGTCCAGTCCCACGCCCTGCCACACGTCGGCCCACTCGGCGGCCCGCCGCAGCGCCCGGTCGGACGTGCCGCCCACCATCACGGGTACGCGCCGCGCCGGACGGGGCGCGAACACCCCGCGTTCGTAGGAGTGGAAGCGCCCCTCGAACGGCCCCTCGCCCTCGAACAGGTGCCGCAGCAGCCGCAGCGTCTCGTCGGTCCGGGCGCCGCGCGTGGCGAAGTCCGACCCCACGGCCTCGAACTCCTCGCGCGACCAGCCGGTCCCCACGCCCAGGACGAAGCGCCCCCCGGACAGGGCGTCCAGGGTCGCCACCTGCTTCGCCAGCACGAACGGGTCGCGCATCGGCGCCACCAGCACCGACGTGCCCAGTCGGATCCGCCGGGTCAGGGCCGCCAGGTGGGCCAGGGCCACCAGCGGCTCGTACACGCCGCCGAAGGTGCGGCCGTACGGCGCGGGCGGCAGCAGGTGGTCGGGCAGCCACACCGCGTCCACGCCCAGCTCCTCGGCGCGAACCCCCAGTTCGACGAGGGTTCTCGGTGACATCCGCGCGGACTCGTCGGGCAGGACCACCTGGAGGGGCGTTCCCGTGATCGGTTCGGTCAACTCGCTCATGGAGTGACGGTAGACGGTGCCACCGGTGTGAGGGCGAGGACGGGCCAGATGTTCCCGTACCGTCCTCGCCGGAACGCCGGAACGCCGGAACGCCGGAACGCCGGAACGCGGGAACGCGGGAACGCGGGAACGCGGGAACGCCTACCGGGGCGAGGGCAGGGACACCTCGACCAGCACCGCCCTGTGGTCGGTGCCGGTCACCTCCACGACCTCCAGGCCGTCGACGCCCATCCGGGGGTGCACCAGCACGTGGTCGATGGCCAGGCCCGGCACCGCTCGCCCCACCGGCCACGTGGGCTCCAACCCCTCACCCAGGACCGCGGCCGAGCTCAGGTACCCCGCCTCCAGGACCTCGCGCAGCGCCGCGTGGTCGAGCGTGGCGTTGAAGTCCCCGGCCAGGACCCGCATCGTGTCCGGGTCGCCCACCTCGGCCAGGCCCTCCAGCTCCCCGCGCCAGGAGGCGGTGTAGGCGGGGGACAGCGGAGGCGGGACGTGCACCGACGTCACCTCCAGCACGTCGTCCTCCCCGTCCCCGTCGCCGTCCTCGGGCAGCCGCACGACGGCGGTCGGCATCGCGAACGTGTCGTGGCCCGCCTCCCCGCCGCCGGTGTCGGTGAGCGGGAGGGCCGAGTGGACGGTGCTCCCGTGCACGCCCCGGGGGTCGGAGCGATCGACGGCGTGCGGCAGCAGGTCGTCCAGCCCGGCGGCGGACAGCTCGCGCACCAGGTCGGGGGTGACCTCCTGGAGGGTGAGCACGTCCACCTCCCGGTCGCGCACCAGCGACACCACCCGCGCCGCGTCGGCGCCGCCGCCGAGCGTGTTCAGGGTCATGATCCGCACGACCGGACCGCCCGCCGAGGTCACGCCGAACGGCACAGCGCGGGGCACGACCACGGCGGCCAGCGCCAACGTCACCGCGGTCAGGACCGCCATGGACCCCCAGCGCCGCAGCAGCCCGGCCACCACCGCCGCCAGCGGCGCGGCGGCCAGCGCGTAGGGCGTGAAGGCCAGCGCGGGCACCAGGGGCCAGCCCCGTTCCAGGCCCAGGACCCGCAGCAGGGAGAACACCGCGAGCCCCGCCGCGGCCAGCGCGACCAGGACCGTCACCGCGGGGGAGCGGCCGGAGGCCCCGGAGGCCCCACCGCCCGCCGGTCCCGTGCCGCTTCCCGGTGCCTGTACGCGTTCCATCGCCGTCCTTCCCGGAGCGGACGCCGCCGTCCGCCCTTCACCGGGTCAGGACTACACCACCGCGGCGGGGGGGCCGGGACACCGGCGTACCCGCCCCGGCGGCTCCGGGCCCCGGGCGGTCCCCTCAACAGGCGCGGGCGGCCGCCACCAGGCGCCGGTGCACCTCCTCCAGGCACGGGTTGTCCGCCACTCCCGGGCGCCGTACCAGGTACAACGTGGTGACCGGCGGCTCCTCCGGGGCCAGGAGCGCCACCAGGCGCCCCTCGGCCAGCGTCTCCCGGCACAGGTGGCGCGGCAGCACCGTCACCCCCGCCCCCGCCGTGACGGCCGACACCACCCCGCGCAGGTCGGGCGCGGTGACCGCGGGCGCACACGTCAGCCGCACCCCGAACACCTGCCGCCAGTAGCGGCGCAGGACCGACAACTCGTCGTCGTGGGCCACCAGCGGGACCGCGCACAGCGCGGAGGCGCCCTGGCGCAGGAGCCGGTCGCGGCCGATCCGGTCCGCCCACGCCGGCGACGCCACCAGCACGAACTCCTCGTCGGCGAGGGGTTCGGCGACCAGGGTCCGCCCCCGCGGCCGCACCGCGGACACCACCAGGTCGTGCCGGTCCCGGCGCAGCTCCTCCAGCAGGTCCTCGGCCGGACCGGTGCGCACGCGCAGCCGCAGGCCGCCCTCCACCAGGGGCGCGAGCGCGGGCAGCACCAGCGCGTGCAGCGCTTCGGCGGGGCCCGCCACGCGCAGCGGCGCGGGCGACGCGGACGCGCCGCCGCCGTCGCGCCCGGCGACCACCTCCAGCGCGTCCAGGGGCCCGGCCACGCGCGCGGCCAGGTCGTTGGCCTCGGCGGTCGGGGCCACCCCCCGGGGCAGCCTCTCGAAGAGGGGGTGTCCGAGCCGCCGCTCCAGGGAACGGATCTGGGTGGTGACCGTGGGCTGCGACAGCCGCAGCAACTGCGCGGCGGCGGTGAAGGACCCCGACCGGTGTACCGCCAGGAAGGTCCTCAACTGCTGCAGATCGAGCGGCCCGCCGGGCCGCGGATCGGCCGCCGTGCCCGAACCATTGACATTCCTATAGCTCACCTCGCCGATTTTATTGGTCGGTGAATGGGTGGTCGGACTAGTGTCTGTTCGGTCCGCGGGTCACCGCGCCAACACCCAGCGAAGTCACGGAGGTCACGTCATGTCCGTCACCAGCAGGGAGGTCCACCTGGTGGCCCGTCCCGTCGGCGAGCCCGAGCCCACCGACTTCTCCCTCGTGGAGACCACCGTCGCCGACCCCGGTCCCGGGCAGGTCCTGGTGCGCAACGACTGGATGTCCGTGGACCCGTACATGCGCGGCCGCATGAACGACGCCAAGTCCTACGTCCCCCCGTTCCGGCTCGGCGAGCCGATGGACGGCGGCGCCGTGGGCGTGGTCACCGCCTCCGGCAGCGACGACGTCCCCGTGGGCACCACCGTCCTGCACTCGGCCGGATGGCGCGAGTACGCGCTGCTGCCCGCGGATTCCGTGCGCGCGGTGGACGCCTCCCTGGCACCCGCCGAGGCCTACCTCGGCGTGCTGGGCATGATCGGCCTCACCGCCTACGCGGGCCTGACCGAGATCGCCCCGGTGCGCGAGGGCGACGTGGTGTTCGTCTCCGGCGCCGCGGGCGCGGTCGGCTCCGCCGCCGGCCAGATCGCCCGCCAGCTGGGCGCGTCCCGGGTGGTCGGGTCCGCGGGCGGCCCGGAGAAGAAGCGCCGCCTCCTGGAGGACTTCGGCTTCGACGCCGCCATCGACTACCGCGAGGGCCGCCTGGAGGAGCAGCTCGCCGAGGCCGCGCCCGAGGGGATCGACGTCTACTTCGACAACGTCGGCGGCGACCACCTGAGGGCCGCCATCGCCGCGATGCGCAACCACGGCCGGATCGCCCTGTGCGGCGCGATCTCCCAGTACAACGCCACCAAGCCCGAGCCCGGCCCCGACAACCTCTTCCTGGCCGTCGGCAAGCGCCTCACCCTGCGCGGGTTCATCGCCGGAGACCACGGCCACCTGATGAAGGAGTACGCCGAGCGCGCCTCCGGGTGGATCGTCGACGGCAGGCTGCGCAGCGAGCAGACCGTCGTCGACGGCATCGACAACGCCGTGCGGGCCTTCCTCGGCATGATGCGGGGCGCCAACACGGGCAAGATGCTGGTCCACCTCACACCCTGAACCGCTTGCCTGGAGTGCACTCCAGGTGGCCACCATGGGGGACCACCCCACGAGGAACAACGAATCCGCCACGACAGAAGGGCGCTCATGCAGCACGTCACGCTGAACAACGGCCTCACCATGCCCCAACTCGGGTTCGGCGTCTGGCAGGTTCCCGACGACGAGGCCCGGGCCGCGGTCGCGACCGCCCTGGAGACCGGGTACCGCAGCATCGACACCGCCAGGATCTACGACAACGAGCGGGGCACGGGCCGGGCCCTGGCCGAGTCGGGCATCGCCCGCGAGGAGCTGTTCGTCACCACCAAGCTGTGGAACGACGAGCAGGGCTACGACAGCACCCTCAAGGCCTTCGACGCCAGCCTGGACCGCCTCGGCCTGGACTACGTGGACCTGTACCTGATCCACTGGCCCTGCCCCGGGCAGGACGCCTACGTCGAGAGCTGGAAGGCGATGGAGCGCATCCACGCCGAGGGCCGCGCCAGGTCCATCGGCGTGTCCAACTTCACCGAGCAGACCCTGGACCGCCTGGTCGCGGAGACCGACGTCGTCCCGGTCCTCAACCAGATCGAGCTGCACCCCTACTTCTCGCAGGGGGCCATGCGGGCCGTCAACGCCCGCCACGGCCTCCTCACCGAGGCCTGGAGCCCGCTGGGCCAGGGCAAGGGGCTGCTGGAGGACCCGGAGCTGACCGCCCTCGGCGAGAAGCACGGCAGGTCGGCGGCGCAGGTCGTGCTGCGCTGGCACCTCCAGCTCGGCAACGTCGTGATCCCCAAGTCGGTGACCCCGTCCCGGATCCGCGAGAACTTCGACGTGTTCGGCTTCGAGCTGTCCGCCGAGGACATGGACCGGGTCTCGGCCCTCGACCGGGGCGGCCGGATCGGCTCGGACCCCGCCACGGTCGGCTGACCGGTGTGTTCCCGGGCCGGCGCCCGGTCCGGGAACACCCCCGCCGGGGCGGGGGAGCGGGGCCGGACACGGCTGGGAAGAGGCGGACGAAAACCCTCAGACCAGGGCGAACGGCTCAACAGGGGACACCCCATGCCGAGTGTGGATCTCTTTCGCGTGTCTGTTCGGACACTCCGAGCGTCCCCGAGTGGCGTGGTGCCGAACGGAGGCGTACAGTCCTCTCTTGGCGCGCCGACAAGCAAGGACGGCGGCCAGTCTCCTCTTAGGCGAAGCAGATCATGACCGTCGTCCCGCACCGCACCGCGCGCGTGTACCGCTCCGACAACGCCGAGCGCTCCGTGCACGCCTGGTGCCACAAAGCCCTGAGCCAGTGGCCCGAACTCGGACCCCTCCCGCCCGTGGAGACCCGTCTGGGCAGCACGCAGGCCTTCCGCTCCGCGGGCGGCCCCGGCACCCCGGTGCTGGTGCTCTCGGGTACCAACTTCAACGCGGCCGCCACGGTGCCCGCGGCCCGCGCGCTGTCCGCGGACCGGCCGGTGCTGCTGGTCGACCTGCCCGGGCAGCCGGGCCTGAGCTGCAGCCAGAGGGTCGGCGGCGCCAGGATCGAGACCTACGGCGCGTGGCTCGACGAGCTCCTGCCCCAGATCACCGACCGGCCCGTCCTCGTGCTGGGGCACTCGCGCGGCGCCGCCATCGCGCTCGCCTCCACGCCGTCCCCGCTGGTCGCCGGGATCCTGCTGCTCAACCCGGCCGGTCTGACCGCGGCCGGGGTCAGCTCCGAGTCCATGCGCGCCACCCTGCCGTGGATGATCCACCCCAACGAGCAGACCAGCGGGCGCCTGGTGGAGTTCCTCAGCGGCCCCTCCACCGAGTGCGACAAGCACCGGGCCGAGGCCGAGTGGCTGACCCTGGTGGCCCGGTACTGCCGCGCGGGATCCACCCCCAGCCCGCTGCCCGCGGAGCACTTCCGCGCCTGGGCCCACACCCCGGTCGCCGTCGCGACCGGGTCGCACGACCCGTTCTTCTCGCCAGCGCGCCTGCACGGCCCGGCCCGCCGGTTCCTGGACGCCGACGTCCACACCATCGAGGGCGCGGGGCACCTGTCGCTGTACGAGCAGCCGGAGCGTGTGCGCGAGCTGCTGGGCGCACTCGACTCCTGACCCCCTCCGTGCGGGGGCGGAGCCCGTCGCAGGGCCCGCCCCCGCCCCGGAGTGCCGGTCCCTCCGCACGAGGGCGGAGCCCGTCGCAGGGCCCGTCCTCCTCTTCCCAGCGCCCCGGCCCCTTCCGCGCCGGGGCGGAGAGCGCCGCGACGCGTGGTTCGCGGGCGTCGCCCGGCCCGCTCCGGGCCGACGTTCCGGGTCTTCTCCCCGCGGTTCCCGTGTGCGGTGACAGGGTGGTACGTATCCGTGCGAAAGCGCGCGTAGCGTACTCAACCCTGCAAGAACATGCCTAATGTGGCTTTCGGCATATTTAAACAGCGAGTTTTCGGTGTGTTGCTAATGGTGGCGGGTAAGGACGTTCCCGACTCTCCGCAAAAGGAAGGATAAACAGGGAACCCCGCCCAAGGACGTATCCTTGCCCGAGGTCGGTGCGGGCTGACGGGCCCTTGTCCCTCGACGAACGTCCCCGAATCACCAGAAAGCAATCGGCATGTTCCAAAAGCTGGCGCAAAGACTGGGGCTCGAGACGAACCCGGCGATCTTCTTCGTGTCCGCCGCGTTGACCATCGTTTTCGTGGTGTCCGCGATCTTCTTCACCGACACGGTGGACGCCGTCTTCGGAACCACCTCCGGCTGGATCCTCACCAACCTGGGATGGTTCTACATCCTCGGTGTGACCACCTTCCTCATCTTCCTGGTCTGGATCGCGTTCAGCAGGTTCGGGCGGGTACGACTGGGGCCGCCGGAGAGCACGCCCGACTACAGCAACTCCGCCTGGTTCGCCATGCTGTTCGCCGCCGGCATCGGCAGCATCCTGATGTTCTGGGGAGTGGCCGAACCCATCAGCCACTACGCCGAGCCGCCGCGCTCCGACGTCGGCCCGCAGACCATCGAGGCGGCCGAGGAGGCGATGGGCTTCACGCTCTACCACTTCGGCCTGCACACCTGGACGATCTTCTGTCTGCCCGGGCTCGCCTTCGCCTACTTCGTGTACCGCAAGGGCCTGCCCTTCCGGGTCAGCTCCGTCTTCCAGCCCTTCCTCGGGGACCGGATCAACGGCCCCATCGGGCGGACCATCGACATCGTCGCGGTCCTGGGCACCCTGTTCGGCGTCGCCGTCACCATCGGCCTGGGCACCCTCCAGATGAACAGCGGCCTCAACACCCTGTTCGGCCTGGAGGAGAGCCGCGTCAGCCAACTGATCCTCATCGCGATCGTCACCACCGTCGCCGTGATCTCCGTGGCCACCGGCCTCGACGTCGGCATCAAGTGGCTGTCCACGATCAACATCTACATGGCCGTGGGGCTGCTGGTCTTCGTCTTCCTCGCCGGCTCGACGCTCTACCTGGCCAAGGGGATCATCGAGACCACCGGCGTCTACCTGGAGATGCTGGTCCCGCTGTCGTTCTGGAACGACACCTTCGCCAACACCGGCTGGCAGGGCTCCTGGACCGTCTTCTACTGGGCGTGGACCATCACCTGGTCGCCCTTCGTCGGCATCTTCATCGCGCGCATCTCCAAGGGCCGGACCATCCGGGAGTTCATCCTCGGCGTGCTGGCCGCGCCCACCGCGTTCAGCGTCGTGTGGTTCAGCGTGTTCGGCCTGTCGGCCTTCGACATCGAGCGCAACCAGGGCGGCGGCCTGGTGGACGAGGTGGTCACGCAGGAGGACATCCCCGGTTCCCTGTTCGCCTTCCTGGAGCACTTCCCGCTGACCACGGTCGTGTCGGTGGTGGCCATCCTCATCGTCATCATCTTCTTCACCACGTCCTCGGACTCGGCCTCCCTGGTGGTGGACATGCTCTGCTCCGGCAAGAGCGACAACCCCACCCGGCAGCGGGTGTTCTGGGGGGTCACCGAGGGCGTCGTCGCCGCGACCGTGCTCACCGCCTCCGGCGTGGGCGGCCTGGACGCCCTGCAACAGACGATCATCGTGTTCGGGCTGCCCTTCTTCGTGATCGGCTTCTTCATGATGGTGGGGCTGGTGCGCTCGCTGCACGCCGAGTTCGCGGAGGGGTCGGGCCTTCAGCGCGAACGCAAGGCTCCGCTGGCCACCAGGGCGCGCAGGATCCAGCGGCGGTACCGGCGCCTGGGCGAGGCCGGGTCCCGCGCCGGCGAGCGCAATGGGGGCAACGGCACCGGTGACGGCGGTCCGCGGTAGGGGACACAGCGCCGCCACGGGCCAGAAGAAGGAGTTGACCCCGGCGCACAGCCGCAGCCGCTCGGGGTCGACGTCCTCCCGCCCGTAGGCGTCCAGGAACCGTTCGGCGTCCGACGGCCCGAACTGCGGGTTCATCGGACTGAGCAGGCTGCCCACCATGTCGGCCAGGTCCGCGTGGGGGTCCCCCAGTCCGGCCCGCCCCAGGTCCACCAGGGCCCAGCCGTCCGCCCGGCCGTCCCCGGCGGGTGGGGGGCCGTCCGGCCGTGCGGGACCGGGGACCCCGCCCGCGGACCGGTGCGTGCGCGCCGCAACGCCGCGCACGGCGCCGGTGTCGAGCAGCACGTTGGGCAGGCAGTAGTCGCCGTGGACCAGCGCGGTCCGTCCGGGGCCCAGGGCGCGCGCGAGACCGGCCAGCTCGGAGAGCACCTCGGCGGCGGGCGGCCCCTCCTTGCCCGCGGCGGCCCAGGAGCGTTCCACCAGCCCGGA